>DASVWY010000001.1:0-3428 GCA_036392975.1 Solirubrobacterales bacterium
GCCCTGAATACGGCAACCCTCACCATCGATGAGATGGCTTCACAACTCGCGGAGGTGATCCACCCGAGCGGCGACTCGTGACGCCTACTCTTCGCGGGAAGAAGGGTCAAGGCCACGGATGCCGACGAGTGCCGGGTCTCGATGAACTCGCAAAGACGTGCGGCGGCCCGCTCGGGCCACGATCCGACGAGTAATCGAGGCCCCCGAGTTCCGAGCGATCTTTACCGACCTTGAGGAGGTCGAGAGGGATCTGCCCCGGCACACGTTGCCCTCCAGGGCGGAGTCCGATTTCAGCAATGCGCCGTCTGAACTGGGGATTCCCCCGAGCCTAGCCTCCGTGTATGTCAGTCATTCTCTGCTTCGGCAAGGGCATTCGCTGCCGCCAAGACCCTTACCGGGTCCTGAAGGACCACATCGAGGGGCCGATCATTCTCAAGCACTCCGCCCTGGCGACTTCTGAGCCATTGAGCGGCATCGGCCCCGGTGATGCCCGCCTCGGATAGCAGGACTACGACTCGGCGAAGGTCATCGACGGCGCGCACCCCGGGCCGTCGCGGCGAGGCGCTGCCCTCCGCCCAGTTTCGGATCGTGGTCTGGGACTTGACGCCGAGCGCATCAGCGAGCTCCTCGGCTTCGAGACCGAGCTCGAGCAGAGCCCTGACCCTGGTCGAGGTCGCCGATATCTCGCTGGGCGCCGATTCAAAGCCCGGGTCTGTTGGATCGGTGTATGGCTGCGTGAGGCTGAGGTTGGTCATTGAAGTTCTCCTAAAGGGTCATCCGCTACCGGATCGTTCCCGATTTGCGGTCGGTGGCTGCCGGTCGGATTTCAAGCTGTGGATTGCTTCTATAACCGAGAGAATGGCAATTTGGCTTCACTCTTTCCCCTTATTTGCCGCTTTTTGCATATTTTTTCGCAGAAAAATGAGCCCATTAACTTCTCAATCCAGGCTATCCTCTTCTCCCGACGGCAAAAGGAGGACGCGTGGAAACGGCAACTACAGCGGGATTTCAGAACGAACCGAATCTCGAGACCCTCGACCGCAGATTGTTTCGGCAGTGGGAGCTAGAGACCGATCGGCGGAGGGCCGTTGCCACGGCACGCGAGATCTCCGGCCGCCTTGCCCTGCGCAGCTTCACCATCGACCTCGAGGCCGATTTTTGGCGCATCTCCCACGCCGCCGAGGTGCTCTGGGATAGCGACCTGGTGGAGGATGCGCGGCAGCTCGTCGCCCGCTGGCGGCGGGTGGTCACCGAGGTCTGCGATGAGCGGGGGCTCGACCCGACCGTGCCTCGCATCTGGGCCTCGATCCTCTCAGCTCGGGTGGAGCACCGCGCCCGCGACTTCGGCGGCGCCGTCGAATACGCCCGGTTCGCGATCGCCGAGACCCGCCGTGTCTTCGGCGCCGAGAAGCTCGCTGAGCAGCTCCGCCTTGGAGCGGTGACGCCAGCGACGGAGCTCTACTGCGCGGCGCTCGCCATAGCAATCCCGGCCGGACGCCTGCGCTTCGGCAAGGTGCCCACGCTCCGCGTCCAGATTCTCGACAGCTGGATCGCCGACGCTCAGCTGATCCTCGCGGCCGACGCGCCTCCGAAGCTATGCCGCGCCCATGCCCTGGTAATCCAGACCTTTTTCGCCCTCGCCGAACGCGAGTGGAGCGGGGAGACCGAAGCCTGGCTGCGGCGCCTTGTCCGCTTTGATGACCTGCTCCGGCCTCGCGACAATCGCGGGCAGCAAACCAAGCCCCTGCGCGACGAGGCTCTCGCCCGCTTCCGCGGCGAAGAAGAGGAGGCCAACCGCCTGCGCGAGGAGGCGAAGCGCTCACTCGCCTCCCTGCCTCGCCACCTGCTGGCGCTGAGGCTTAATGGCTGGTGGCAATCCCCGCCTTCGACGGCAAGGGATAGCGGCTAACGAACGGGGTCGGCAACTGCGGTTAGTTTGTCTCTCAGATCGAGTCTCCTGAAACCACGTATTCCGCCGGTCCGGAATCCTCGACCCAGCCTGGCTTCCAGGTGACTCCCTCGACCAGTTCGCCTACCGACATCGAGTAGGTGCCGGCGAGGCGGATCAGGACGTCGAGGTTGGGGATTGCTTCGCCGCCCTCGATTCTGTCGAGGCGCGGGCGGGTGAGGGCCGCGCGTTCCGCCGCCTCCTTCTGGGACAGTCCGGCCCGCTCGCGGGCGCGGTAGAGGTTGTCGGCGAAGCGCGCCGAGGCCTTGAAGCTGAAGGCCGCGGGGTCAGCCATCAGGATCGTCGGTGGGCTCGCTGTTGTTGCCGTCCGCCGCCTCCGGTCGCTTGACCACTTCCCATTCGCCCGGCACGACGATCGTGTAGCCGGGCTTCCACTCCAGGCCGACGGCGAGGTCATCGAGCGGAACGCCGAGGCTGCCGGCGAGCCGCACCGCCGTATCGACTCGGGGAATCCGCTCGCCGCGCTCCAGCAGGCTGATCTCGGTGCGATGCAAGGAAGCACGGAAGCCGAGCTCTTCCTGGGAGACGTCGGCCTCCTCGCGGCAGCGGGTCAAGTTCCTCGCGAAGCGGGCCTTCAGCGCCTCAGTCGGCGGAGCCGTCGCCGGAGCGCGCGGGCTCACGATCTGCCTCCCGCGATGAACAGCGCCGGCCGGTCAGGCGGAGGCCCGACCTTCAGCAGGTTGGCGACGATCACGCCGCGCCGGCTCGTGTGGCCGCTCTCGATCATCCAGCGGTCGCTGAGCTGGCCCGCGGCGAGCACCGAGGCGCCGCCATGCAGCCCGTCGAGGTCTCGCCTCGCCCGGCCCGTGGGCACTTCGATCAGGCAGCTCGCCCACGTCCATAGCGTCCGCGGATGGTCGGGGTCCGCGACCGGGAACTCGATGCACATCAGAGTCACGGGATCGCCAAGCGGGCTGCGGGCCGGCATCGGATCGCTCCTCAGCCGGCCGGTCAGGACCGCGTGGTTGATCTGCGGTGGCGTCGACGTGACCGGCCCGCGACTCATTTCGGCTTCACCTCCCTGAGTGCGTAGGCACGCGGTCGTCGTTTGGCCTGCCGCACCTTCTTCTCTTTCGCCAGCCGAACAAGGCAGTTGGCAACGGCGCCCGCCGAGCGATCGATGCCCTTGCCGATCGCGCTCGCCGTCAGCGGGCCATCGCCGCCGTGCTTGCGCATATAGGTGAGCACCTGGCCATCCAGCTCGCCGGGTCGAAGGCGCTTGCGCTTCGCCGTCATGACCGCTCGCCTCCTTGCTCGTCGAGCTCGATCAGCACTTCCTCGCAGGCGTCGAGGCCGACGCGAAAGCGCTGGTCGGCCTCCTCGTCTTCCTTGCGGGATTGCCGCGCGGCGGGGGATTCGACAAGTAGCTTCTCGGCTTCGTCGTGGAGCCGCTTCAGCAGTTCGGTCAGGTCGTGCGGCGGCATCGTCAGCTCGAAGTCGACGCGGTCCTCGTCCGGCC
>DASVWY010000002.1:0-2258 GCA_036392975.1 Solirubrobacterales bacterium
CCGCGACTAGGGCTGGCTGCTGCACTGCGGCGACGCCTACTTCCACCACGGCGAGATCGCAACTCCGCCCACCTGCCCGCCGATGCTGCGGTTCTTCCAGAACCTGACCGCCAGCGACAACCGCGTCCGCAAATCCAACCAGGAGCGACTGCGGGAGCTGGCCCGCACCCACGGCGACCAGGTCACCCTCGTCTGCGGCCACGACCCCCGCCAACTGGAGCTGGCGCAGGCCGCCGACCGCGCCGCAGCCGCCGCAGGGTGAGCGGCTCGCCGGAGAAGCTCTGGGACCCCCCGGCCGACCTGGTCGAGCGGGCCCGGATGACCGAGTACATGCGCTGGCTACAGGACGAACGTGGCCTGCGCTTCGACGGCTACCACGAGCTGTGGCGCTGGTCGGTCGAGGACCTGGAGGCCTTCTGGTCCTCGATCTGGGACTTCTTCGACGTGCAGGCCGACGGCGAGCGGGGAGCGGCGCTGGGCAGCCGCGAGATGCCGGGCGCCGAGTGGTTCGCCGGCACTCGCCTCAACTACGCCGAGCACGTCTTCGCCGGGGTGGACGAGGACGAGGCGGCGATCCTGCACGCCTCCGAGCTGCGCGAGCTCGGGGAGCTGAGCTGGGGCGAGCTGCGCGCCCAGGTGGCGGCGGTCGCCGCCGGACTGCGGGAGGTCGGCGTCGAGCGCGGCGACCGCGTCGTCGCCTACCTGCCCAACGTGCCGGAGGCGATCGTCGCCTTCCTCGCCACCGCCTCGATCGGCGCGATCTGGTCGAGCTGCTCACCCGACTTCGGGCCGGCCAGCGTCATCGACCGCTTCGCCCAGATCGAGCCGAAGGTGCTCTTCGCGGTCGACGGCTACCGCTACGGCGGCAAGGACTTCGACCGGCGCGAGGTCATCGCCGAGCTGCAGGCGGCGATGCCGAGCCTGGAGCGGACGGTCGTCCTCCCCTACCTCGACCCGCAGCCCGACCTCTCGGCGCTGCGCACCGCGATCCGCTGGGACGAGCTGCTCGCGGCCGGCGCCGAGCTGAGCTTCGACCGCGTCCCCTTCGACCACCCGCTCTGGGTCCTCTACTCCTCCGGCACCACCGGCCTGCCGAAGGCGATCGTCCAGGGCCAGGGCGGGATCCTGCTCGAGCACCTGAAGAAGCTCAACCTCCATGTCGACTCCCACCCCGGCGACCGCCTCTTCTGGTTCACCACCACCGGCTGGATGATGTGGAACTTCCTCGTCTCCGGCCTGCTCACGCGCGCCGCGATCGTCCTCTACGACGGCAACCCCGGCCATCCCGACATGAGCGTCCTCTGGGATCTGGCCGAGCGCGCCGGCGTCACCATGTTCGGCACCAGCGCCTCCTACATCGCCGCCTGCATGAAGGCCGGCGTCGAGCCCGCCGCCGACCGCGATCTGAGCCGCCTGCAGGCGGTCGGCTCGACCGGCTCCCCGCTCTCGCCCGAGGGCTTCGATTGGGTCTACGAGCAGCTCGGCGCCGACACCTGGCTCTTCTCGACCAGCGGCGGCACCGACCTCTGCACCGCCTTCGTCGGCGGCACGCCGCTGCTGCCCGTCTACCGCGGCGAGCTGCAGGCGCGGGCGCTGGGGGCGGCGGTCGAGGCCTGGGACGAGGATGGCAATGCCGTCGTCGACGAGGTCGGCGAGCTGGTCGTCACCGAGCCGATGCCCTCGATGCCGGTCCGCTTCTGGGGCGACGCCGACGGCAGTCGCTACCGGGCCAGCTACTTCGAGCACTACCCCGGCGTCTGGCGCCACGGCGACTGGATCGAGATCACCTCGCGCGGCACCGCGATCATCTACGGCCGCTCCGACTCGACCATCAACCGCGCTGGCGTCCGCATGGGAACGAGCGAGATCTACCGCGCCGTGCTGGGGCTCGACGAGATCCTCGACGCGCTGGTCGTCGACATCCCCCGCCCCGGGACCGAGGGCTGGATGCCGCTCTTCGTCGTCCTCCGCGAGGGCGCCGAGCTGGACGACGACCTGCGGCGCGAGATCGCCCGCCGCGTCCGCAGCCAGTGCTCGCCGCGCCACGTCCCCGACGAGGTCTTCGCGATCGCCGAGGTGCCGCGGACGCTCAGCGGCAAGGCGCTCGAGGTGCCGGTGAAGCGCATCCTGACCGGCACCCCGCCCGAGCGGGCGGCGAGCCGCGACTCGCTCGCCAATCCGGCCGCGCTCGACTGGTTCGTCGAGCTGGCCGGCACGCTGCAGAAGTGATCGAGCTGCCGCAGGTCGAGGGCGTCAGC
>DASVWY010000003.1:0-9601 GCA_036392975.1 Solirubrobacterales bacterium
ACTCGATCGACTCGGGAGGCGATGACTGAACATGGGCGATCGGGCCCTCGACGGCGCGAACGACGTCGGCGATCGTGATCGCGTCGGCTGGCTTTGCCAACCAGTAGCCGCCCTTCGCCCCGCGCCGGGCGCGGACGATGCCGTGGTGTTTCAGCTCGAGCAGGATGTGCTCGAGGAACTGGAGCGGGATGTCCTGAGCCTCCGCCAGCCGCTCCCCCTTGACCGGTCCCTCGCTGGCTGCCGCGAGCTCGGCCGCAGCCCGCACTGCATAGTCGGCCTTTGCTGACACACGCATAGACGGAGTAAATCAGCCGCGTCTCCCGTGGGTGGCGTGGACCCGCGGGCGGGGGGGGCCGATTATCCGATCGTCTCGGGCGCCAACTCGCCAGAGCGATCGTGCGGCGGGCCCTCGGCTTCTTTCGCTTCGCGTTCCTCTCGGCGGGCGGACCACCAGCGGGGGAACCAGATCAGGAGACCCAGGCCAATGCCGGCAAGCGCCGCGGCAATCGGCCAGACGACCGGGTCGCCCTTCTGCACGGTGACGATTCCGGAGGCGACGAGGACGACCCCGAGGGCCGTGCGCAGGAAGCCGACCGGCGCCCGGCTGGCGAAATGGGCGCCGACGACGACGCCGGGGACCGAGCCAAGCAGGATGTTGCCGGCGAGGACGAAGTCCACGTTGCCACCCACCCAGTGGGCGACCCCGGCCGCCCAGAGCAGGATCGCGGCGTGGAAGACGTCGGTGCCGACGACCTTGCGCGGGGCGAGGCGGAAGACGGCGATCAGGAGGATCGCGATCACCGTGCCCGAGCCGGCCGAGGTGATGCCGATGACGAAGCCGGTGGTGGCGCCGATCGCCACCGCGGCGACCTTGTGCCGCCGCTTGATCTCGAAGTCATCGCGCTCCTCGATCAGGTCGCTGAGGATCAGCGCCCGGGCCAGGGTGATGATCCCCACCATCAGCAGGGTGCCGCCGAGCAGCGCGTAGACCACCGAGTCGAGTTTCTCTTCGCCGATCTTGCTCTGCAGGATCGCGATCGCCCATACCCCGGCGACCGAGGCGGGCACGCTGCCGGCAGCGAGCCAGAGCGAGAGGCCCATGTTGACCGTCCCCATCCGCAGGTGGCGCCAACCGCCGACCGTCTTGGTCACCGCCGCGTAGAAGATGTCGGTGCCGATCGCGGTGACGGGCTTGACGCCGAAGAGGAGGATCAACAGAGGCGTCATCAGGGTGCCTCCACCCATGCCGGTCATGCCGACCATCGCTCCGATGCCGAAGCCGAAAATGATGATTGCCGGGTCCACGTCGTTGCCGCGCTGGGTGCTTATCGACTTTCCTGACTAGCTTGGTCAGGAGCGCGGAGTGCGCCAGGATACCAAGGTGCCCCCCGACGCCACCGACTTCGCCACCGGTCCGCAATCGCCTGCCTCGGAGGGGACGTGCCGGGAGTTAACCCACCGTATGGGTGGTCAACCCCCGGCACGTCCCCTTCCCGTCTCGGTGCGGGGGCTGCGTCACGCTTATGGCGAGCTGGAGGCGATCGCGCGGCTCGACCTGGAGGCGCCGGCGCAGGGTGTCCTCGGCCTGGTCGGTCCCTCGGGCTGTGGGAAGTCGACCCTGCTGGAGCTGATCTGCGGCCTGCAGGAGCCGACGAGCGGCACGGTCGAGGTTGGCGGGGCGCACGCGGCGGACGATCGCCTCGCCCGCTGCGCCTTCATGCCACAGCGCGACATGCTGCTGCCCTGGCTCTCGGCGATCGACAACGCGGCGCTGGCTCTGCGCAACCGCGGCGTGCGCCGGCGCCAAGCACGCGCCGAGGCAGGGGAGCTGTTCGAGCGCTTTGGCCTGGCCGGCTTCGAGACCTCCCTCCCCGCCGAGCTGTCGGGCGGGATGCGGCAGCGGGTCGCCTTCCTGCGCACGCTCGTCTCCGGCAAGCCGGTGCTGGCGCTCGACGAGCCCTTCGCCTCGCTCGATGCGATCACCCGGGCGGAGATGCAGGCCTGGCTGGCGGCGGCGCTGGAGCAGGATCCGCGCACGGTCGTCCTCGTCACCCACGATGTCGAGGAGGCGCTCTACCTCTCGGATCGAGTCGCGGTCCTCTCGGCGCGCCCCGGCCGGGTGGTCGATGAGCTGAGCGCGCCGGCCCCCCGAGCGGCCGACCGCGACGCCGCCGTCACCGACCTGCGGTTCGTCGCCGCCCGCGAGCGGGCGATGGCGGCCCTGCACGAGGGCTCGCGATGATCGCGTCTGGCGACTTTTTCGCGCTATGCGCGACTAAAGCGCCAGCCGGAGGCTGGCGATGAGGCGCTGGGCGCCTCCGATCGTCGCCCTTGCCGCTCTGGTCGGCGCCTGGCAGGTGGCTGCAACGACCGACGCGATCGCCGACGCCCTCAACCTGGAGCCGTTCCTGGTTCCGTCGCCCTCTGAAATCGCCGAGGCGCTCTGGGAGAACCGCGCCCTGCTGGCCGACAACGCTTGGGTGACGCTGCAGGAGATCCTGCTCGGCTTCCTCTGCGGGCTGGTGGCCGGCATTGCACTTGCGGTCGCCATCCATCTCTCGACCGGCCTGCGACTCGCCCTCTACCCACTCCTCATTGCCTCCCAGACGATCCCGATCCTCGTCCTAGCTCCAATTCTGGTCGTCTGGTTCGGCTACGGGATGGGACCTAAGCTGGCGTTGGTGGCGCTGATCTGCTTCTTCCCGGTCACTGTGGCCACGGCCGCCGGCCTGCGTGCGGTCGACGGTGAGGCGATCAAGATGATGCGCTCCCTCGACGCCTCTCGTCCGCAGCTGCTGTGGCGGCTCGAGGCACCGACTGCGCTTCCCTTTTTCTTCAACGGCGCGAGGCTCGCCGCTGTTTTCGCTCCAATCGGCGCTTTGTTCGGTGAGTGGGCTGGCGCAAACGGCGGCCTGGGCCACATGATCCTGCTGGACAACGGGCAGCTCGAGACCGCTCGGGTATTCGCGGCCGCCCTCGTCCTGACGGCGATTGCCCTATTCCTCTTCGCCCTGCTGGCCCTCGCCGAGCGTCGCGTCGTCCGTTGGCGATAGAACACAGCACCCCGTATCCGACTCGAAAGCAGGCATGGACGACAGCCACGCAGTGACGATGCCCCACCGACCGCGCTTCGCCCTGATCGCGATCCTCGCCCTCGCAGCTGCCCTGGCCCTCGCCGCCTGCGGCGAGAAGAGCGAGGACACCAGCGGCGAGCCGCAGCCTTTCAGCCTGACGCTCGACTTCTACCCCAACCCCGACCACGCCGGGATCTACATGGCGGAGAAGCTCGGCTATTTCGAGGAAGCCGGTCTCGACGTCTCGATCCAGACGCCCTCCGACCCGGCGGCGCCGATCAAGCAGGTCGCGGCGGGACGAACCGACCTGGCGATCTCCTATGAGCCCGAGGTCCTGCTGGCCGATGAGAAGGGCCTTGACGTGGTCGCCGTCGGCGCCCTCGTCGACCGGCCGCTGACCTCGATGATTTGGCTGAAGGAGTCGAAGATCGGCGGTATCGCCGGCCTGCGGGGGAAGACGATCGCGACCGCCGGCATCCCCTACCAGGACGCCTACCTGGAGACGATCCTCGCCCGCGCCAACCTCACCCCCGACGACGTGCAGACCGTCAACGTCGGTTACGGGCTGCTGCCGGCGATCGTCGGCGGCCGCGCCCAGGCCATGCTCGGCGGCTTCCGCAACGTCGAGGGCGTCGACCTGCGCCTGCGCGGGAAGTCCCCCGTGGTCACCCCCGTCGACCAGCTCGGCGTCCCCACCTACGACGAGCTGGTGCTGGTCGCGAACGGCGAGAGCGTCGAAGAGGATGACGAGACGATCCGGCTCTTCCTCGCGGCACTGGCGCGCGGCACCGCAGCCGCGGTGAAAAGTCCGGATGCCGTGACCGACGCGCTGGTCGAAGCCAACCGTGACCTCGATCCGAAACTGACCCGGGCCGAGGTCAAAGCGACGCTGCCGCTGCTATCCACGAGCGGTCGCATGGATGCCGCTGCCTGGCAGACCTTCATCGCCTGGATGCGCGAAAACGGCCAGCTCTCCGCCCAACCGGCGCCGGAGGACGTCCTCAGCAACGACTACCTACCGGGCAGCATCCCCGAGTAGCTCGAAGCTGCCGTCCCGCAGCAGGCGTGTGACCTGCTGCGGAGCGAGCGGCCGCGAGAAGAGGTGGCCCTGGCCGTAGTCGCAGCCGAGCCGGCGCAGCTCGGCCAGCTGCACCTCGTTCTCGACCCCCTCGGCGATCGCGTCGAGCGAGAGGGCCCGGGCCATCCCGATCACCGCCTCGACGATCGCGGTCCGCTCCTGTTCGATCCCAAGCCCGTCGATGAAGGAGCGGTCGATCTTCAGCGCGTCGAAGGGGAAGCGGTTGAGGTAGGCAAGCGAGGAGTAGCCGGTGCCGAAGTCGTCGAGGACGAGGCGGATTCCCATCTCGCTGAGGTTCTTCAGGGTCGCGGTGGCTCTGGCCGACTCCTCGACCAGGGCGCTCTCGGTCACCTCCAGCCTCAGGTTGACCGGGTCGAGACCGGTGCCGGCGAGGATCTCCTCGACCGAGCTGACGAGGTCGCGGTGGGCGACCTGGCGGGCCGAGAGGTTGACCGATATGTCGAGCGGCCGCTTGTCCGGGCGGAGGTCGTGCCAGCCGAGCGCCTGGCGGCAGGCCGCTTCCTGCACCCAGCGCCCGATTGGCTCGATCAGGCCGCTGTCCTCGGCGACCTCCATGAACTCGCTCGGGTCCAGCACCCCTCGCTCCGGGTGGCGCCAGCGGACCAGCGCCTCGAGCCCGACGATCTCGCCGTTGCCGAGCGCAACCACCGGTTGATAGTGAAGCTCCAGCTCATCGCGGTCGAGGCCGTGTCGCAGTTCGCGCTCGACCTCCAGCCGGCGCACCGCCCGCGCCCGCATCTCGGCGTCGAACATCTCGCAACGACCGCGGCCGCGTTCCTTGGCCCTGTACATCGCGGCGTCGGCGTCGCGGATCAAGAGGTCGGCGTCAACGGGCTCGCGCCCGGTCGGGCGGGCGACGGCGACGCCGATGCTGGCGGTGACGAAATGGTCGGCGCCCCCCATCGAGTACGGCTCGGTGAAGGCGTCGGCGACGCGGTCGGCGATCGCCATCGCCTCCTCCTCGTCGGCGAGGCGGTCGACGAGGACCCCGAACTCGTCGCCGCCGAAGCGGGCGACGATGTCGCCGGGACGCAGGTGGGCACGGAGGCGCGGGGCGATCGCCCGCAGCAGCTCGTCGCCGGCGTGGTGGCCGGTGCTGTCGTTGATCAGCTTGAAGTGGTCGAGGTCGAGAAAGAGGACGCCGACGGGTGAGCCCGAGGCGGTCCCGCGCCGCAGCGCATCCCGCAGCGACTCGATGAAGCTGAGCCGGTTGGGCAGGCCGGTGAGCGAGTCGTGAAGGACGCGGTGCCGCAGCGCCTCGTCGGCCGTGTGGCGCTCGAGCGCGTCGGCGAGGACGTTGGCGGAGGCCTGGGCGAAGTGGACGTCGCCAGGGGTGAAACGGGAGGGCTCGGTCGAGTGGATGTCGAGGACGCCGAAGGGACGCTCGGCGCCCGCGATCGGGACGGCGAGGCTGCTGCGGACGTCGAGCGCGCGCAACGCCGGCGGCATCGAAAAGCGTCGCTCCGAAGACCAGTCGTCGACGATCACGTGGAGGCCAGAGTCGAGCGCGGCGCCGGCGTGCGAGTCGCGGGCCGCCGAGGCGCGGTGCTCGGCGTCGAACGCGCTCCCTTCGAGGCCGGCGCGCAGGTGCAGGCGGCGACCTTCGCGGCCCGCCTCCCATATGCACGCCGCCTCGACCCCCTCGATCTCGGTCAGCAGCGCCACCGCCTTTTCCCGCAGCTTGGGTGGGTCGCAGTCCTGCAGCGCCTGCCTTCCCAGCCGCGCCACCGTCGCCTGCTGCGAGGCGGCGCGGCGCAGCTCCTGCTCGGCGATCTTGCGCTCGGTGATGTCGTAGAGAACGCCGTGCCAAACCAGGGTCCCGTCCTCGTCGGGCTCCAGCACCGCCTCGTCGAGGATCCAGACGACGTCGCCGTCGCGGGTGATCAGGCGGTAGTCGATCGGCGGCCCGGTGCCGTCGCCGGCCGCCTTGCCTGCCTCCTGCTCGAGCACCCGCTGGCGGTCGCCGGGGTGCAGCTGCCGGGCCCAAAGGCCCGGGTTCGCCATCCACTCCTCCGGGCTGTAGCCGAGAATCTCCGCGATCTGGGGACTGACGTAGCGCCAGCGCCCGCGCTCTCCCACCTCGCACGAGTAGACGATGGCGGGGAGCCGCTCGACCAGGCGCCGGTAGTCGTCACCCGCCGAGGAGATCTCGTCGAGGAACTCGGTTACCCGCTCCTCGGGCCAGCCGTCGCCTTGGTTGCCGCGCGCCATTGCGACATTGATCGGCCGTTCGTCGGGTTCCCTTTATCCGTACAAGCCGGCTATCTGTACACGCCGACTGCCCAGGAGCCGGCCAGGCCGCGATAGGGCGCATACGGTGCGAAGAACTCCTCGACCTCGGCGACGGTGGCGCGGCGGCCGAGCCGGGCGAGGCGACCGACCAGCTTCAGGTAGATCAGGTCGCCGGCCGGAAGCGAGTCGGGGTCGCCGCGACCGAACAGGCCCAGGCACTGGACCGTCCAAGGACCGATCTCGGGGACCGCGAGCAGACGCTGGTCGGCGGCTGGGTCGGCGGGGTCGCAACGGCCGGCGGCGATGTCGCGGGCGACAGCGCGCAGGGCGATCGCGCGACCGGCCGAGAGATCCATCGACTCCAGCTCGGCCGGGGCCCGGCCGGCGATCAGGCCGGGCGCGGGGACGTCGCGCAGCGCCCCGCGCTCGCGACCCATTCGCGGCCCCCAGCGGCCGACGATGCGGCGCTGGATGCGGGCCGCGCGGCCGGATTCGATCAGTTGCTTGACGACCGCCCAGGCGAGCGCCTCCCAGGGCCAGGGACGGCGGAGCGGGCGCCGGTGCGGGCGGCGGCGCAGCAGCGGGCCCAGCAACGGGTCGCGCCGGAAGCGGCGGAAGAAGTCGCTGAGGTCGTCGTCGACGCCGAGGGCGAAGCGCATCCGCTCGACGGCCACCCGCAGCTCGGCCGGGCCGGCCGGCCGCGGCTCGCCCATCGGGACCGAGCGCGGCGGCGCGATCGCGCCCGGCTCGACCGGCTCGGCCCGCAGCGCGACGAGCCCGTCCCGCCGCTGCCAGGCGCGGGCCAGGACGGGGCTCCCGTCGACGTGGAGCAGCCGCGTGGCCACGCCGCCGTCCACCCGCATCACCCGGTCCTCGCCGCCGTAGGCGGGGATCCGGAAAGGAGACGGCGGCCGCACCTCTACCTCGAGCGGGATCACCTGCCGAGCAGGTGAACGTCAACCATGAAGGAGCGACTGGCGACGACCTTGGCCGGGCGTTCGCGGCGCCCAAGCAAGCGGCTGGCGCGCTTGCGCGAGGCGACCGCGCTGACCGCCCGCACGGCGGCGACCGTCGCCGCCCCGGCCAGGACACCGCCGGCGGCCGCTATCGCGGCGGTGCGAGCCTCGCCGCGAAGGACCAACGGGCTCGACTGCTCGCGCGGCAGGACGCGGACGCGGACGGGCTCGAGCTCCATATCGCTCACCCCCGCGACTCTAGCGAGGGCGTCCGGCGGCCCCGGGCCGGGGTTGGGCAAACCGCGGAACGTGCGGGCTACAGCGCCCGCTCGTAGATCCGGTAGCGCTTGACGATCTTGCCGCCCATCCCTTCCATCGCCCGGTTCATCGGCTCGTTGGTCTCCAGGATCCAGCCGGTCTCACCCGCTGGGACGCCGTCGGGCGAGGCCGCCTCCAGGTGCTTGAGGTAGAGGCCGGCGGCGACGCCGCTGTGGCGGTACTCGTGCTTGACGCCGAGGGCGAAGACCCGCACCCGGTCGATCCGCCGTTTGGCAAGCAGGAACCGCAGCCAGCCGAGCGGAAGCAACCTCCCCCCCGCCTTCGCCATCGCCTGATTGATGTCGGGCAGGGTGAAGGCGACCCCCACCGCCTCGCCGTCCTTCTCGGCGATGAAGCCCCAGTCCTCGTCGATCACCTGCTTCAGCAGCTTGGCGTGGAACTCGACCTCGGCTTCGGTCGCCGGCACGAAGCCCCAGTTCTTCGACCAGGCCTCGTTGTAGACCTCGGTGAAGCTCTGCATCTCCCGGCGCAGGTTGCGCTTGTCGATGTTGCGGATCGCGATCCCTTCCTCACGCAGCGCCTTCTCGGCGGCGGCGTGGATCTCGGGCGCGAACTGATCGCCTTCCTTCAGCTTGCCCAGCTCCAGGTACCACATCAGGAGGTCCATCGCCTTGGCGTAGCCGCGATCCTCGATCAGCTCTCGGTAGAAGGGCGGGTGCCATGGCTGCAGGATCATCGGCCGCAGCTCGAAGCCCTCGATCAGGATCCCCAGCTCATCGTTGGTGGTGAAGTCCATCGGCCCCAGCAGCCGCTGGCGGCCGCGCGCCCGCAACCAGTCCTCGGCGGCGCCGAGCAGCGCCTGCGCCACCTCGCGGTCCTCGACCGTCTCGAAGAAGCCGAACATCCCGTCGCTGCCGCCCTGGAACTCGTCCCAGCGGCGATCGATCTGGGCGGTGATCCGGCCGACCGGCTCGCCGTCGCGCTCGGCAATGAAGTACTCGGCCTCGGCGTGCTCGAAGTAGGGGTTCTTGGCGCGGTCGAGGAACTGCATCCGCTCGTGGACCAGCGGCGGCACCCACTGCGGGTGCTCGCGGTGCAGCTGGAAGGGGACCTTGACGAAGCGCTTCAACTCGCGCCGGGTGCGAACAGGGCGGATCGAGACGCTTGCCACGGGGGGCGGAACCTACACTCTGCGCATGAGCGATTCGGCGAGGGCCGCCCCCGGCGCGACTCCCAGGGCGGCGATCGACGTCTTCGAGAAGGCCCGCAGCCACGACCGGCTCGAGCAGCTGGAAGCGGCCCGTCAGCACGACCTCCTCCCCTACTTCCGCCTCCTCACCTCCCAGGCCGGACCGGTCGTCGAGATGGAGGGACGGGAGACGATCATGCTCGGCTCGAACAACTACCTGGGGTTGACGGGGGACGAGCGGGTCAAGCAGGCGGCGCGCGACGCGCTGGAGACCTACGGGACCGGCGTCACCGGCTCGCGCCTGCTGAACGGGACGACGCCGCTCCACCTCGAGCTGGAGCGCGAGCTGGCGGAGTGGATGGGAACCGACGACGCGATCGTCTACACGACGGGTTACCAGTCGAACCTGGGGTGCATAGGCACGATCCTCGAGCCCGGCGACACGGTCATCTGCGACTCCGGCGACCACGCCTCGATCCTCGACGGCTGCCGCCTCTCCGGCGCCAAGCTGCGGCCCTTCCGGCACAACCGCATGGACAAGCTGGAGAAGATGCTGCAGCGGGCCGCCGGGGACGGCGGCGGCGTCCTCGTGATCGTCGACGGCGTCTTCTCGATGGAGGGCGACGTCTGCGACCTGCCGCGAATCGTCGAGCTATGCCGGGCGCACGGCGCGCGGCTGATGGTCGACGAGGCCCACGGCGCCGGCGTGCTCGGCGAGCGCGGCGCGGGCACTTCGGAGCTGTTCGGCGTCGAGGAGCGCGTCGACCTGCGG
>DASVWY010000004.1:0-9782 GCA_036392975.1 Solirubrobacterales bacterium
GTCGACGGCCGTTTCGATTCGATGCAGGCGCACATGGATCAGCGCTTCGATGCGATGCAGGCCCATTTCGACCGGCGCTCGGAAGCTCAGGACAAGCGCTTCGAACGGATGGAAGAGCGCATGGATGGCTTCCAGCGCACCTTGATCGTCACCCAGGCGACCTTCATCGTTGGCCTGATCGGCCTGCTCGCGACGCAGATTTGAGCCGCGTAACCCTCGCCGCGGCAGGGGGTACCCACAGCCACAGCCGGTGCTCCGGCTCTTAATCCATGTCCGAGCTCAAGCCACAGGTCTACAAGGACGACCGCCCCGCGGAGTACTTCGACCAGTTCCATTCCCGCGCCCGCAAGGGGGTCGGTTGGACCTACCCGCTGGTGCGGGCGATCGTCACTCCGATCTGCCTGCTGCTCTACCGGACCCGTGCGATCGGCGTCAAGAACGTCCCCAAATCGGGCCCGCTGATCCTCGCCCCCAATCACTTCAGCCAGATGGATCACTTCTTCGCCGGCGTCTACCTGCGCCGCCAGGTCCGCTTCATGGCAAAGTCGCAGCTGTTCGGCCCACCGGTCCTCACCTACGTCTACAAGCACGGCGGCGTCTTCCCGGTCCGCCGCGGCCACAAGGACGACGAGGCGTTCAAGACCGCCTTCACGATCCTCGACCGCGGCGAAATGATGCTGATCTACATCGAGGGCGGGCGCTCGCGCAGCGGCGAGCTCGGCGAACCGAAACGCGGCGTCGGGCAGCTGGCCCTCGAATCGGGGGCGCCGGTCGTGCCCGTCGCGATCCACGGTTCCGCCGGGGTGCGGAGCTGGAGGCGCCTCCGCTTCCCCAAGGTGACGGTGCAGTTCGGCGAGCCGCTCTCCTTCCCGGTCGAGGAGTCGCCCAGCCGCGAGCGCCAGCTCGAAGTCGCCGGCGAGGTCTTCGACAAGGTGCGAGGCATGTACACGCGGCTCGATCGGCAGGGCCGTCGCAACGTGATCCGTGCCCTGCGCGAAGGCGTCACGCCCGAGCCGGGCGAGGCGAACTACTCGTAGCGCGGGTCGAGACCGGCGTAGAACTCCGGATCGTGGCCCGGGGTGACGATCGCCTGTGGGAACTCGCGCTTGAACAGCCTCAGCTCCTGCAGCGAGCGGCGGTAGTTGTGGGCGTCGAAGGGGCGCGGGGCGAGGGGCGCGTTGCCCTCCAGCTGGGCGGCGAAGTAGACGGCATCGCCACCGATCACGAAGTCGCGCTGCTCGAGGTGGGCGACGATCGAGATGTGGCCGGCGCTGTGGCCGGGGGTGTAGGCGAGGCGGATCGAGCCGTCGCCGAAGAGGTCGAAGCAGCGGCCGAAGGTTGCGTAGGAGTCGATGCCGCCGCGGTCGAAGTCGACCGTGCGGTAGTCGAACGCGTAGTCGAAGTGGGCGCGGCGGTAACCGTTGAGCAGCGGGCTCGGGCCGACGGTTGCCGCCTTCCACTCGACCTCGCTGACGACGAAGGTCGAGTTGGGGAACTCCGAGATGGCGGAGCTGTGGTCGAGATGCAGGTGGGTCATGACGACGACGGGGATCTCGCCCGGCTCGAGGCCGCGCTCGCGCAGCTGCGCCGGGACGTCGGCGCCCGGGGCGAGGGTCGGCTTGCCGAAGCGGGCGCCGAGCCGGCCGAAGTTCTCCTCACCGTCGGTTGCGATCGAGGGGTGCAGGCCGGTGTCGACCAGGATCGCGCCGGCGCTCGGGTGGCGGATCAGGAAGGCCGGGCAGGGGACGGCCAGGGGCGGCTTGCCGGTCAGCAGCGCCCGCAGCAGCTTCAGGGTCATCAGGCGCCCGCCGGGGCTCTCCATCATCGAGCGCGACCAGGTGACCTCGCCGGCGACGATCGGCTCGACGCTGACCGTGGCGCCCGGGGTGCCGCCGGCAAGCGGCTCGTGCAGCGGTTTCGCCTCGACGTGGACCTTCATCGCGCGCTCACCTTACCCGCGTCCGGGTCGCCTATAGGCTGCGCCCGATGAGTGACAGGGCCGATTCGCGCATCTTCAGGGACGGTTTGCTGGAGGGTCAGGTCTGCCTGGTCTCCGGCGCCGGCAGCGGCCTCGGACGCGAGACGGCGCTGGAGCTGGCGCGGCTCGGTGCAGTCGTCATCGGCTGCGGCCGGCGCGAGGAGCCGTTGGCGGAGACCGCGGGGCTGGCCGGCGACCTGGCGGGCTTCTTCGAGCACGAGGCGATGGACATCCGCGAGGAGGAGGCAGTCGAGCGGTTGATCGACGGCGTGCTGGAGCGACACGGACGTCTCGACACGCTCGTCAACAACGCCGGCGGCCAGTTTCTCAGCCCGGCCGAGGCGATCACCCCGAAAGGCTTCCGAACCGTGATCGAGCTCAACGTGCAGGGGACCTGGTTGATGACCCACGCGGCCGCGACCAAGGCCTTCATCCCGCAGGGCGGCGGCAAGGTGCTGAGCGTCACCCTCTCGCCCCACAACGGGATGCCCGGAATGGTCCATTCCGGCGCCGCCCGCGCCGCGGTCGAGAACATGATGCGGACGCTGGCGGTGGAGTGGGCGCGGTTCGGGATCACCACCTGCGCCCTGGCCGCCGGCCAGTTCGCGACCGAGACGCTGATGACCAAGTATCCGCAGGTGGTGGTCGACAACCTGGAGCGCTCGATCCCGATCGGCCGCGCCGGGCGTCCGGAGGAGATCGCCTGGCTGGTCGCCTACCTCGCCTCGCCTGCCGGAGACTTCGTCTCCGGCACCACGATCACGATCGACGGCGCCCGCGACAACTGGGCCGGGCCATGGCCCCCGGAAGCGATCGCCGGCGAGGGCGGCGAGCCGCTTGCCGAGGAGCGAAAGCCGAAGACCTAACGCGGCTCGAGGATGACGAGCGGTATCTCGCGTCCCTTGCTGCGCCTCTGGTAGTCGGCGTAGCCGCGGTACGACTTGACGGCCATCGGCCAGAGGCGCTCGCGCTCCTCCGGCGTCGCGACCCGGGCGTGGATGCGGCGCCGCTCGCGGCCAATCTGGACGCTGGTGTCCGGGTTGGCCATCAGGTTGTGGTACCAGGCCGGGTGCTTGGGGAAGCCGCCCTTGGAGGCGACGATGACGACGTCCTCGCCGTCGGGGAAGTAGAGCAGGGGAGAGGTGCGCTTGGTGCCGCTCTTGGCGCCGACGTGGTCGAGCAACAGCATCTTGCCCGGCACTCCGGGAAGCGTGTGGCCAAGCCGCCCGCCGCTCGCCCGGTAGGCGAGCGTATGCAGGCCCATGAAGCGGTGGAGGGCAGGCCAGACCTTGTCCGCTACGTCGAGGTAGCGGGGCGGACGCCTGCCCTCTGCCGCCGCGGCGCTCAGGTGTACATCCCCCCGAACATGCCACCGGTCACGTTGAGGACCTGGCCGTGCATGTAGTTGGCCAGGGGAGAGGCCAGGAACAAGACCGGACCGGAGGCCTCCGCAGGGGTGGCCGGCCGACCGAGCGGGATGATCGCCGAGGCCATCGAGCGCATCTGCTCGGGGATGCCCAGCTCGATCTTCTCGCCACCCGGCGAGGTCATCTCCTCACCCGCCTCCTTCGCCTGGGTCAGGCGCGTTTCGACGAAGCCGAAGGCGACCGCGTTGACGTTGATCTTGAACTGACCCCACTCCTTGGCGAGGGTTTTGGTCAGGCCGACGACGCCCATCTTGGCGGCCGAGTAGTTGACCTGGCCGGCGTTGCCCATCGTGCCGGACGTGGAGGAGACGTTGATCAGCTTGCGGAAGACCTCGGTGCCCTCGTTGCGCTCCGCCTTCGCCGCCTCGCGCCAGTGCGGGGCGAGCGCCCGGGCGACCCGGAAGGGGACGACGGTGTGGATGTCGAGCATCGCCTGGAACTGCTCGTCGCTCATCTTGTGGGCGACTCCGTCCCAGGTGTAGCCGGCGTTGTTGACGGCGATGTCGACGCCGCCGAAGGCGTCGACCGCGGCGGCGACGAGCTGGTCGGCGGCGCCCTCCTTGGTCAGGTCGCCGGCGTGCACCGCGGTCTCGCCGTCGATCTCACCGGCCGCCTGCTCGGCGACGTCGGCGTCGAGGTCGTTGATCAGAACCTTGGCGCCTTCGGCCACGAACAGCTCGGCGGTTGCCCGCCCGATCCCGCGTGCGGAGCCGGTGACGATCGCCGTTTTCCCATCGAGAAGTCCCATCTGAGTGCGTTCTCCTTCTAGTTCGCGAAGTCGGGCGCGGAGGCTACATGGAAGCGGGCCAGACTGGTTGACCGGCCAGTCAGCCTCGGGCGGCGGAAAAGGGTGCTCGGGTTTGGCGCCGAATCAGCCTCTATGGAACCCAGTGGCTATCCCGTCACCTTCTCGGTCGAGTATCCCGACCGCCAGCTCAACCGGCTCACCACCTTCTTCCGCATCTTCACCGTGATCCCGATCGTGATCGTCGCTGAGCTGCTCGCAGGCGGCTCCTACGGCCTCGGGGGCGGCGAAGCCGGCTACTGGGCCGGAGCGGGAGTGGGCCTGCTGACTCTGCCGGTGCTGCTGATGATCCTCTTCCGCAAGAAGTACCCACGCTGGTGGTACGAGTGGAACCTCGAAGTGCTGCGCTTCAGCAATCGGATCGGAATCTACCTGGCGCTGATGGATGACCGCTACCCGTCGACCGACGAGATGCAGGCGGTTCGGCTCGACTTCCCCTACCCCGACGCCGAGCGTGATCTCGGCCGCGGTATGCCTCTGGTCAAGTGGTTCCTGGCGATCCCGCACTACTTCGTCCTCTTCTTCCTCTTCATCGGCGCCTTCTTCGTCATCGTCTTCGCCTGGTTCGCGATCCTCTTCACGGGCCGCTACCCGCGCGGTGCCTTCGACTTCGTCGAGGGAGTGACCCGCTGGTACAACCGGGTGGTCGGCTACGCCTTCGTCCTGGTCACGGACCGCTACCCGCCCTTCCGCCTCAAGCCCTGACGGCGTCTCGGGGCGGCGGCGACATCAGCAGGCGGTAGGAGCAGATCGTCTCGAAGCCCATCGCTTCGTAGATAGGCCTACCCATCTTCGAGGCCTGCAGCGAGGCTATCTCCGCACCCAGGTCGAAGCCGGCGTTGGTGGCCGCTGCGGTCACGATCCGACCCAGCCCCCTGCCCCGCGCCTCCTCCACGCTTCCGACCCAGTAGATGCCGGCGACGCCGTGGCTGACGATCGTCATCGCGATCGAAACGGGAGCTCCGTCTAGGTAGGCGGTGAAGGCGGCGACGTTGCCGGCGAGGAGGCCGTCGTGGTCGTCGTACCTGAAAACGTCGGGCGGAAAGCCGTTGGTGGCGTAGGCGGCGGCCGCGATGCGCCAGTAATCCCCGGCCTCGTCCGGACTGCTGAGCCGCCGCAGCTCGATCCCCTGCGGCAGCGGGTGCTCCTCCGCACGGCGCCGCAGCACCATCTCCGGCATCGCGTGGACCTCTCGCAGGCCCGCCGATTCGGCCGCCGTGATCAGGGTACGGTCCTCGGGCGCCCCGTCACGCACCCAGAGGCTGAAGCCGCGCCCCAGCTCGCCGAAGAAGACTCGCGCCCGCTCCAGCAGCAGCGCCGGGTCGAGCCCGTCGTCGATCCGGAAAGCGGCGTTGGAGATCGCCGGGTGGGAGGAGCGGCCGGCGCCGAAGAGCCAGCCCTCCCCGCTCTCGATCTTCGCGCCTGGATCGAGTTCGAAGAGCTGGCGCGAGCTATCGACCAGGTTGAGATACGCACGTTCGCGGAGCTGGCCGCCCTCTGGACTCATTCGCGTACTTCTGCCGGCGCGGCCGCCGCGATCGCGGCGAGGTCGGCCGGTCGCAGCAGGGCCAGGAGCGTGCCACTATCGACGATCGCCAGCCCGCCCTTGCGCAGCTTCGCCTTGGCCCCGGTCAGCCGTGCGATCTCGTTCGAGAAGTCGGGCTCGTGGCCGACGAGCATCGCGTTGCCGCGCCCAGCGGTGAGCGAGAGCGCGTCGAAGCCGCCTTCGGCCAGATCGGGCTCAGTCTCCGGCTCCACCGGCAGCGCCTCGCAGGCAAGCCGGGCCGTGTCGGCCGCCCTCACCTTGGGACTGGTCAGACAGGCGTCGATCTCGGCGCCGAGCACCGCCAGCGCTCGTCCGGCCGTCTCGGACTGCTGCTCGCCCTTCGGCGTCAGGCGCCGCGCCGCGTCGTCGCCGTTTCCTCGCTCCGCCTCGCCGTGCCGCAGCAGGTAGATCATGCCCCTGGATCGTACGGCGGATCCACCGGTCGGGAGCTTGAACCTGACAATCTACGATTGCACGCGTTGATGTAAGGGTGCTTCCGGCCGTTCGGCCTCCCATGAACGGTCGGGGCGCCCCGTTTCGGTCGGCTCGCAGGCTGCCGAGCCAGTTCTCCCTCAGCCTGAAGGAAGACGAACGCCGCCGTCCTCGGTAATCGTCCAGCGCGGATTGTGCGCGACCTCCCAGGGGTGCCCGTCGGGGTCGATGAAGAGCGCGCTGTAGCCGCCCCAGAAGGTCTCCGCCGGCTCGCGCCCGATCGTCGCCCCCGCCTTGCGCGCCTCCTCGGCGATGGCGTCGACCTCCGCCGGCGATCCGACGTTGACCGCCAGCGTCACCCCGCCCCAGCCGCCCGAGTCCTCGGCGCAGCTGTCCTCGGCGAGCTGGGCGCGGTCCCAAAGGGCGAAGACCATGTCGCCTGCCTGGAAGAAGACGACGTCGTCCTCGGGCGCGGCATTGGTCTTCCAGCCGAGCGCCTCGTAAAATCGCCGCGCCAGGCCGAGGTCGGCGACCCCGAGCGTGATCAGGCTGACCCGCTGCTTCACCCCGGCCGACCCTCAGTCCATCGAGCGTTCCTCGACGACCTCGAAGATCCCGTCGGCGCCGACCGATTCGACAAACTCGTCCGCGGCCGCACGCCGCTGGTCGTATTCGCCGCCTTGCTGGCCGGCCCGCAGCTCCTCCAGCGTGCCGTCGAAGAAGCCGAAGGTGATCACCTCGTTCTCGTCGTTCGTGTTCTGCAGCGCGTAGAACTTCTTCCACCCCGCGGGGACGTTCGGCGTGTCCTGCGGCACGAAGGCCCGTTTGAAGTCCTCCATCGTGCCCGGCTTCAGCTTGCGAACGGTCAACGCACAAAGCATCGGATCTCCTTTCGTCGGCCTGCCTCCCGACGATCCTACGCTTCGCCCGCAGGCCCATCGGCTTGCCGAGGATCTCTCAAGGCGCTGGGCGTTCACTAGATAGGCTATATTCACAGGTGCTGTGAATAAGGAATATCAAGTGAAAATAGAAGGAGATTTCGGCGCTTTGGTCGGGCGGATCCTCAACGGTCTCCCCGATGTCGAGGTAATTCGACGGGAGGCAAGGGGTCCGTCTGGCCGAGGGGCCGACGCCGTGATTCGTTTCGCGGGATCGAAGACGCCGGTGGTGATCGAGGCCAGAAAACGGCTCAATGCCGCCGCCGCCCGGCAGATCATTGCCCTCGCCGAAGAAAGGGACCTGCGGGTTATCGCGATCGCGGAGGAGACGACGGCCGACGCGCGAAGGATCCTCGCCTTCCACGAAATCGGCATCGTCGACGGTCTCGGGAACGCTGATCTTCGGCTGCCGGGGTTGTGGATGCACATCGGAGGGCATCCTGAGCGAGATCACCTCAAAATGCCAACGCCCGCGGCGCCGAGAGCTCGGCTCTCCGGCAAGACGGGCGTTGCGGCTCAGGCGCTCCTGCTCGAACCCGAGCGCGGATGGAAGGTTCGCGAGCTCGCCGCGCGAGCAGATGTCTCCGGTGGCTTGGCGCATCGGGTGCTGGTCCGGCTGGAGAACGAAGGGTTGGTGAGGGCGGAGGGGAGCGGCCCCGGCAAGGTGCGGGTGCTGACCGATCCGGGCGGTCTGCTTGACCTGCTCGCCGAGGAGACGGCCGTTCGGCCGTTAAGGACGCCTGCTTTCCGACTCGCCCAATCGCCAAAAGCTCTCATCCGTGGCATCGCCAAGGCGCTCGAGGGCAAGGAGGTCGACTACGCGCTGACCGGAGCTGGCGCTGCGAGCCTGGTCGCACCCTTCATCTCGGCCGTTCCAATCGTCGAGGTGTGGGTCAGCGCCTACTTTATGGCCGACCGGGTGCTCGACGAATTCGGGATGGAAAAGGCTGAGACCGGCCAGAACGTCGAACTCTTACAGGCCAACGACGACGGACCGCTGATGTTCCGCCAGCGGACGAAGTGGGCTTGGGTCGCGAACCCATTCCGCCTTTACATCGACCTGCTGCACGACCCGCGCCGGGGACGCGAGCAGGCCGAAATCCTGCGTGAAGAGGTGATCGGGTTTTGAGCGAGCGTCGCCGCTACGACGAATATGACGAGACGACGACCGAGCGCTGCGAGCGGGCATTGATCACTCTGATCGGCGACCTCGGGCCGTGGGGAGATCGCATCTACCTGGCGGGAGGCCTCGCTCCCCGGTATTTGGTTGGCAGCCTGCCGGAGGATGCTCGCGCCCACGTTGGCACGACTGACGTCGATCTGGTCATCGGCCTGGCGCTCGGCGATGAGACGCCGGAGACCTATAAGACCTTGCAGGAGAACCTCAGGAAGTCGGGGTTCAAGCAAGGCGAACCGAGCTTCCAATGGACCCGGGACGTCGAGGGCGCGAGCGTCAGGATCGAGTTCCTCTGCGAGACGGATCAGGTCGAGCCCGGGCGGATCTTCAAGCCGAAAGGTGAGCACGCAGGAGCGAAGTTCGCTGCCTTCAACATCCGTGGAGCCCAGCTGGTGCGGGGGGACTTCGTCGAGTGGGAGCTGGAGGGCGAGCGACTCGACGAAGGAGGCCGCTCTAAGGTCATCGTCCGGGTGGCGAACATCCTCACCTATGCCGTGCTGAAGATCCTCGCCTTCCAAGACCGCCACGACAACAAGGACGCCTACGACCTCGTCTTTACGTTGCTGAATGCGGACGACGGTCCCGAGCAGGCGGGCCTTCGCGCCCGCGAGAGCGCGGTCGCCGGCCATGGGCAGGTCGAGGAGGCACTCGTTCTCCTCCAAGAACGCTTCGCCGACGTTGATCAGGACGGGCCGAGCGCTTACGCCGGCTTTCTAGCGCGCCCCGGTGATGAGGAGGCCGGAGCGAGGCTCAGGCAGGAGGCGGTAGCAACGGTTCGTGCATTCCTGCGAGGCTTTCGGGACTGATGGTCAGTCGCGCCTAGCTTCCAAATTTCGGCGACCGCCTATGCCTGAGCGCGGGTCAGAGTCGCGCGCTACCCCTACAGCCCCAGCTGTTTGCCGAGGATCTCCTTCATGATCTCGTCGGTGCCGCCGCCGATCGGGCCTAGGCGGGCGTCGCGGACGGCTCGCTCGATGCCGTACTCGCGCATGTAGCCGTAGCCGCCGTGGATCTGGAGGGACTCGTCGGCGATCTCGAGGACCGTGCGCTGGGTAGCCAGCTTGGCCATCGTCACCTCCTGGATCGGGTTGTGGCCTTCGTGAAAGAGGCGGAGGGCGTTGTAGGTGATCGCCTTGGCGGCGTCGGCCTGGGTCGACATCTCCGCGACCTTGTGGCGGATGGTCTGGAAGTTGCCGATCGGGCGGCCGAAGGCCTTGCGCTCCAGGGCGTACTCGACGGTCCTCTCGATCAGGCGCTGCATCGCGCCGACGGCGCCGATCGCCATCAGCAGCCGCTCCCAGGCGAAGTTGAACATGATCAGCTTGAAGCCCTCGTTTTCCTCACCGAGCAGGTTCTCCTCGGGCACCTCGACGTCGGTGAACGAGAGCTCTCCCGTGTCCGACGCGTGCCAGCCCATCTTCTCGAGCTTGCGCGCCACCAAGTAGCCGGGCATGTCCCGCTCGAGGATCAGGAACGAGA
>DASVWY010000005.1:0-4486 GCA_036392975.1 Solirubrobacterales bacterium
GCGTCGGCGCCTCCGCCCCGCGCTCGATCCGGCTGATGGCGTCCTGGCTGGTCCCGGCGCGAACGGCCAGCCGGCGCTGGCTCAGGCCCTGGGCCTGACGGGCGCTGCGCAGCAGCAGCCCAGCATCAATTTGACACTCCATACAGTGTCAAGCTTACTGACGTGCCTGGCGTAAAGCAGATCAAGGACGCAGGGAGCGTGGCGTGCTCGCACGCGAGCGACCGAGGACGCCGATATGCGCCTACGCCAGGCGCGTCAGGGCTTGGTAGATCGAGAGGAAGCCGCTCTCGAAGCCGTTGCGGGCGGCACGCAGGTAGAGGCGCCAGACGCGTACCCGTTCGGGGCCGGCCAGGCGGATCGCCTCGTCGAGATTCTCGTCCAGGCGACGGGCCCAGTGGCGCAGCGTCTCGGCGTAGTCGGCGCCGTGCTCGGAGACGTGGCGGGTGACGAAGCCGGCCCGCTCCAGCGCCAGCAGCACCCGCGAGAGGTGGAGCGGTTCGCTGTCGGGGAAGACGTAGCGCTCCGAGAACGGCCCCGCCGCGGGGTCGGTGTGGCGGAGCCGGGCGATGCCGTGGTTGAGCAGCCTGCCGCCGGGCTCCAGCAGGCCGGCCAAGGTGCGGGCGTAGACGTCGATCTGCTCCTCGCCGACGTGCTCGACCATGCCGATGCTGGCGATCGCGTCGAAGCGCTCGCCGGCCAGGTCGCGGTAGTCCATGACCCGGATCTCGACCCGGTCGGCGACGCCGGCGGCCTCGGCCCGCCGCCGCGCTCTTTCGGCCTGCGGCGGCGAGAGCGTGATCCCGACCACGCTGGCGCCGTGGCGCGTCGCCGCCCGCAGCGGGAAGCTGCCCCAGCCGCAGCCGACGTCGAGCACGCGGTCGCCCTCCTTCAGGGCGAGCTTGCGGCAGACCGTCTCCAGCTTCTCCTCCTGCGCCGCCTCCAGCGTCTCGGCCCCCGCGGCGAAGAAGGCGCAGCTGTAGGTCATCGACTCGTCGAGGAAGAGGGCGAAGAACTCGTTGGAGACGTCGTAGTGGTGGCGAACGGCGCGGGCGTCGCGCTCCTTGCTGTGGCGGCGACCGCTGAGGACGAGCTCGGCGGCCGGGCGGCGCGGCGGTCGGGTCAGGCCGGCGGCCCGAACCGCCGCCAGCAACAGCCGGGCCTTGTCCCCCCGCTCCAGCGGCGGCGGCTGCCAGCTGTCGAGCACCTCGATCACGGCGTCCATGTCGTCGACCTCGATCTCGCCGCTGACGTAGGCGCGGCCGAGGCCGAGCTGCCCCGGCGCGCGCAGCACCTGGGCGGCGGCGCGCGGCGAGCGCACCTGAAAGGTCGGACCGCCGCCGTCGGTCGCCGGCAGCCGCGTCCCGTCCCAGAACTCGACCGTGAACGGACGCTCCGGCAGGCGGGCTTCGATCTCTCGCCGCAGCGGCTCCGTCGTGGCGAACGGCATCCGCCGGACCTTATCCGCATTCGGCCATCCGTTCAGCCGGTCGGGCGTTTGGCCGCGGGGCCAGATCGGACGTGCGTATCATCGCTGCGCATGGCAGAAAGAGGACCGCTTCCGTCCGACATACAGCCGACCGAGAACGAGACCCGCGATCGGATCATCACCGGCCTGGTGACGCTGATCCCCTTCGTCGCGATCGGCATCGCCGCTTGGCAGGTCTGGGACCAAGCGCTGCACTGGCGCGACGTCTTCCTCTTCCTCGGCATGTACCTGCTCACCGGCCTCGGGATCACGGTCGGCTTCCACCGCCACCTCACCCATCGCAGCTTCAAGACCCATCCCTGGCTGCGCGGGACGCTCGGCATCCTCGGCTCGGCGGCGATCGAGGGGCCGGTCATCTCCTGGGTCGCCGACCACCGCAAGCACCACGCCTTCTCAGACGAAGTCGGCGACCCCCACAGTCCCCACGTCGACCACGGCGGCGGCCTCCGCGGTGAGCTGCGCGGCCTCTTCCACGCCCACATGGGCTGGCTCTTCATTCACACCCAGCGCGGCAACAAGGAACGCTTCGCCCCTGACCTGATCGAGGACCCGGTGATCAGCTGGGTCGACCGCACCTTCCTGCTCTGGGCGGTGCTCGGCCTCTTCCTCCCCTTCGCCCTCGGCTGGATCGTCGGCGGCACCCTCGTCGCCGGCCTCACCGGCCTCCTCTGGGGTGGCCTGGTCCGGGTCTTCGTCCTCCACCACTTCACGTACAGCATCAACTCGCTCTGTCACGTCTTCGGCCGCCGCGACTTCGAGACCACCGACGAGTCCCGCAACCTCGCCCTGATCGCGCTTCCCACCCTCGGCGAGGCCTGGCACAACAACCACCACGCTTTCCCAACCTCAGCCGTTCACGGCCTGCGCCGCTGGCAGCTCGACGTCTCGGCGCTCGTAATCGCCTCGTTGGAGCGGCTCGGCCTCGTCTGGGACGTGGTTCGTCCTGGGCCAGACCGGATGGCAACTAAGGCTCTCTGACCAAGCAGATCAAGGGCGCAGGAAGCGTGGCGTGCTCCGCACGCGAGCGACCGAGGACGCAGATATGCGCCGGTCAGGGAGCCTTAGGAGACTCGTACCAGTCGATCCAGCCCTCGCAGGCTTCGCCGAGCGTGACCAGGCGGCGCGGCCCGACGGGCACAGCTACCAGGTTGCCGATCTGCGCCTTGCCGGCGTAGCCGGCGAGGCTCTGCAGCGTGCTCGCCTCGTCGGCCTCGATCGCGACGCGGACCGGGCCGCCGCGGCTGACCAGCTCCCCCGCCGGCCAGAACTGACCGTCGTTGGCGAGGCTGATCGTGTTCGGGCGCTGGCCGTCGAGGGCCGGCTCGAGCTGGTGACGGAAGCCCGGCGCGACCAGGCTGAGCCCGAACGGCGAGAAGTACTGCAGCGAGAGCCGCCAGCGGCCGGCGGGCAACTCGATCGTCTGCGAGGCGCTCTCGCCGCTGCCGAGCACATCGCCGGGCCGCCATCTGGCCTTGGCGGCGATCGCCGCCGCCGGGAACAGCGACGCCCGGCCCGGGTTGCCCAGCAGGATCCGGATCTCGGGCGCGGCACAGCCGGCCCTCGCCGCCGCGTCGGTCCCCTCGAGCAGGACGTGGCGGTCCTCCCGGGTAGGCCCCGTCCGCTCCCAGAGCAGGAAGGAGGGCGTCTCCGCGATGCGCCTGAAGTTGGGGGGCGCCTCGCTGTTCCAGGCCGCGCGTCCGGTGATCACGTAGGGAAAGCGTTCGATCGTGCGGTGCGAGAAGGAGTCGAAGTCGATCGGGCTGTAGGCGTCGCCGGTGTCGAAGGGCTTTTCCGGGTTGGGCGAGACTTCGGGGTCGGGGAACTCGACCAGCGGCACGTGGGTATCGGCGCCGAGCAGCTCGTAGGCCGCGTAGCGATCCTGGCCGGCGTAGAGGACCGGCTTCCCCTGCAGGGTCGGCAGGAAGGCGCGCAGCTCGGCGCCGTGGCCGGGCGGTCCGACCGGCGCGTCGCGCAGGACCAACAGGCTCGAGTAGGCGGCGCCTCCGACGAACGCAACCGCAAGCACTGCCCACCCGAGTCGCACCACCCCCGCCGATGGGCCTGAAACGTCCGCGATTTGGACGTTCGAGGCCCGCCGGCGGCTCGGGAACTCGGCCAGCAGGGGACGGATCGCCACCAGCATCGCCAGCGGGGCCGCGATCATCAGTGCCTTGGCCTGGGAGTAGTCGCCGCTGGAGGGCAGCGAGATGAGGTAGAGCACCGTGCAGGCCGCGAGGCCGATCGGCACCGCCAGTTCGCGGCGGCGCACCCACCAGGCGCTGCCCACGGCCATCGCCAGCACCGAGATCGCCCCGGCCAGGCCGGTCAGCTGGGCGCCGCCGGGGGCGTCCAGCCGGTAGTTCGAGGCCGGCCAGATGCCGAGCGCCTCGACCGGCGAGACGGGACCGTAGGTGTTGGTGCCAGCGACTTTGTTGAAGGTGTGGACGAAGCCGAACGGGCCGACCAGCGTCACCGCGGCCCCGAGCACCGCCAGCAGCACCAGCGCCACCAGGGTCGCCGGCCGCAGCAGGAAGCGCAGCAGCGCCCGCGGGGCAAGGGCCGCCCGCACCTCCGGCAGAGTCAAGCTCCAGAGGACCAGAATCGCGATCGGCCAGGCCAGGCCGGCGAAGCTATAGGCAAAGAAGACCCCCCCAGCAAGCGCCAAATAGGGCAGCGCAAACCGCAGCCGTCCCACGACTCCCGCCGACGGGCCGAAAAGTAGAGCCGGGCTCGACTTTTCGGCCCGTCGGCGGTCGAGGTCGAGCAGGGCGATGGCGAAAGCCAGGACGAACAGCGCCTCGGCCGTCTCCTTGAAGGCCCCCTGGGCGAAGTAGGAAGCGGCGAGGTAGGTGACGGCGACCATCGTCGCCGCCAGCAGCCGCCGCGCTGGGCCAAGCCCGGTCAGGCCTCCCAGCGCCGTGATGCCGGTGAGGACGCCGATCGCGAGGATCTGGCCGACGAAGGCCTGGCCGAGCCCGATCCCGGGCACTGCCGCGACCG
>DASVWY010000006.1:0-2359 GCA_036392975.1 Solirubrobacterales bacterium
AACTCCCGGCACGTCCTCGGACGCGTCCTCCAGCAGCCGCAGGCCGGCAGCGGCGCCGCCGAGCTCGCCGGTCACGACCAAGGCGTCGCCGGGGCGAGCCCCCGCCCGCGTGACCAGGTGCTCTGGAACGGGCGCGTGGCCGACCACGGTCGTGGTCAGGATCAGTACCGGGGCCCGCGTCAGGTCGCCCCCCGCGAGGCTGGTGCCGGTCGCCGTCGCCAGCTCGGCGAGGCCGTCGAGGAGCTGTAGGCAGCCCTCCTCGTCGAGGTCGGCGGGCACACCGAGGACCACGTAGGCCTCGCCCGGCTCGGCCCCCATCGCGGCCAGATCGGAGAGGGCGGTGGCGAGCGCCTTGTGGCCGGTCTGCTTCAGGCTGGCCTGCTCGCGACGAAAATGAACCCCCTCGACGAGGGCGTCGACCGAGGTCGCGGTGGCGCCGCCGGGCACCGAGATCGCGGCGTCGTCGCCGCTGCCCAGCCGCAGGCGCGCACCCGTGTGCGGGAGGCGCTCCCTCATGCGAGCCAGCAGCTCGAACTCGCCCATGCGGCCCATTCTCCCGCCCAGGGCTGCCGTGGGGGTAGCCACCCGGCTCACTAAGGTGCGCTGAACGTGGACGAGCGCCAACCACTCCTGCACCGGATCGGCGAGGGCGCGGCGCGGATCGGCTCGCGACCTCCTCGCAGCAAACGCGTCCGCCTCGCGATCCAGCTCGGGATCGCCGTCCTCGTCTTCGGCTTCCTGGTCCTGACCGTCGTCAATCAGTGGGCGGAGATCAAGGACGAGGGCGTCCACTTCCACGTCGCCTGGTTGATCCCAGCGTTCATCATCCTGCCCTGCTTCTACGCCCTCAGCGCCCTCGGCTGGGACCTGATCCTGCGCTTCCTCGGCTACCGGATCGGGGTACGGCAGGCGCAGGTCGCCTGGGGCCAGCCGTTGCTGGCGCGCTACGTGCCCGGCAGCGTCCTCTACGTACTCGGTCGCGTGCTCCTCTCCGAGCGGGCGGGGGTGCCGCGCCGCATCACCATCGCCAGCATCGTCTACGAGCAGGCGATCTCAGCCACCTCGGCGATCGCGGTGGCCGCCTACTTCTTCATCAGCCACCCCGACCTGCAGGGCGAGCCGCTGCGCTGGGCGGTGCTGCTGCTGATCCCGGCGCTGATCGCGCTGCTCAGCCCCACCGTCTTCCGGCCCCTCGCCGACCGCGCCCTGCGGGCGTTCGGCCGCGACCCGTTGCCGGAGGTGATCTCCCTGCGCGGCATCGTCGCCCTGCTCGCCTTCTACTCCCTCAACTGGGGGGTGGTCGCGTTAGGCATCTACTGCGTCGCCCGCTCGGTCAGCACGATCCCGGTCAGCGACATCCCCGTCGTCGGCTCGGCCCAGGCGGTCGGCTACGTGGCGGCGCTGGTGACGCTTGTCGCGCCGGCCGGCCTCGGGATTCGCGACGCCGCCTTCGCCTGGGCGGTGAAGGTGGCGGTGCCGGCGAACAGCTTCGCGATCGGTTCGCTGATCGCAATCGCCGTGCGCGGCGTGCTGACCGTGGTCGAGGTGATGTTCGTCGCCATCGTCACCGCGCTGGGCCGGCGCGAGGGTTGGGCGATTCCGACTGGCGTCGTGCATGCGTCGCCGGAGGAGGAAGCCGCCATGGAGGAGGGACGGGGCATCTCCCGCCCCGACTCGCGTCCGGCCACGAATCGCGGATGAGTGCCCGGCGGGCGGGTCCTGTCGTCGGGTGGGGGTGCCCTGCTTGGGCTTCGCTCTGCTCCGGGCACCGGGATGAGGTCTGTGCTTGGGACGAAAGCTCGCCCTCCGCAGACTTCGCCCGGCGCAGGACATCCCCACCCGACGCCACCCGCCCGAGACGCGTCTAAAGAAGAGCCCGCGCGTCGCGTGGGTTAGAGCGGGACGCGGGCCGCTAGCTGCAGTGCCGTCAGCGCGAGGACGGCAGCTACCAGGCGGTCGTCGCGGGAGATTGCTGCGAAGGGGAGGGCCCAGACGATGTACCAGGGGAGTAGCCAGGCGGTGGCCAGGAGGAGGCCGAGGGCGGCCCAGCCGGTTGCGCGGATCCAGTCGCCGCCGCGGTGGACCCAGCGCAGCAGCGCCGCGAGGAGGACGAGGTAGGCGATCGCGGTCAGGGTGCGAACCGCATCGACGTCGACGTTCAACAGCTCCGAGAGCAGGTTCGGCAGGCTGAAGCTGCTGACCCGCCCCTGATTCTCGCCGACGACCCCGAAGCCGTCGAGCCAGGCCCAGCCGAAGGCGGCGTAAGCAGCAAGCCCGATCGCCGCGAGCGCCGCCGCGGCCCCGACCAAGAACCAGCCGACGGGCCTGAAACGTCCAAATAGGGGACGTTTCAGGCCCG
>DASVWY010000007.1:0-2549 GCA_036392975.1 Solirubrobacterales bacterium
GGGCACATCGGGGAGTCCAAGGAACACGCCTTCCGGCAATCCCTTCGCGATCTGCATCCGGGCCATGTATGCCGCGACGTTTGCACGGGCCGGGCAGCGAATGGTGACGGAGTGACCTTTGGATAGATGCCACTCCGCAAAAGCGCGAAGTCTCAACAGAAAGGTTGGGACGGCAATACGGAGAGCCGAGGCGTCAACTTCAACTTTCTTCTCCTCCTTGCGAAGGGGCAACCTCGCGTGCCAGCCGTCTTTGGCCCCATCCCACTGCCCGAGAGTTCGTGAGTGCATCTCCTTCACTAGGAGGAGGAGACTATCCCGACTACTCCGAATCCCCGGCTTGCAGGCCGCGGAGAAGTTGCGATGGAGCTGCGCCTAGCCCGCGCGGCGATCCTCGTAATGGTCGTAGTTGAGCTCGCGGACCTCCCAGTCCGCGTCCTCGGGGACCGGGAAGAGGTGGCGCACGGTCGGCGTGTCGATCCGCTCGCGGTGGGTGACGTCGCCCTCGATCGAGGGGAAGTCGAGGGTGCTTTCCTCGACGTCCACCTCCACCTCATCGAGCCAATCGGTGGCGGTGATCCGAATTTCGTGCTCGGCCGGGATCGGCTCCATGATGCGGGTGTCCTCCATGTGAGGGTCCTCCTCCTCGTGTTGGGACTCGGCGATCGCGATTTCGGGCTCGGTCTCGACTGGCTCATCCTGCTCCTGCGCGGCGACGGCGATCTCTGGGTCGCCGGCGTCGAGGCCGGTGGCGATCAGGGTCTCGTCCGCGGCCTCGTTCAGATCGCCGCCAAGCTCGCCGAGGGCAGCCTCGCGCAGGATTCGGCGGACTGTTTCCTCAACCCAGGTGGCCAGCTCGCGCGACTCCTCGCCGGCGCGGGTGCCCGTCATCAGCGAGCGCTCCAGCTCCATCGCCGCTTCCAGCCGTTCGCGGGCCGCGAGCCGATCGACCGAGCCGTCGGCAATCAGCGCCGCGGCGCGCATCGGCAGCGAGGCCCCGACCGGTCCCTGGCCGTCGAGCACGGCGCGCAGCGCCAGCAGGTGGTCGCTGAGACCGTCGAGCGGCGTCTCCCGCTCGCAGCCCAGCTCGAAGCGATGCACCGCCCAGGCCAGTGGGCCGGCGGGGTCCGGGCGCGCCTCCAGGGTGCGGGCGAGCTCGGCTAGCTGCTCCGCCTCCTCCTCGCTCAGTCGGTAGGCGCCGTCGCGGGGAGCGGCGGCGCCGGTCGCGATGCGTCGCCAGTGGCCCTCGCCAGTGGGCGCGAAGGCGTGCGGGCCGAGCCCGACGCCACCGGGCTTGAAGAGGCGCAGGACGCTGACCAGCTCGTGCAGCTGTCGCAGCGCCTCGGCGGCGCTTTCCTCGCCCTCGCCCTGCTCGGCTATCGCCAGGAACTGCGGCTCCCAGGCGGCCCGGCCCATCCCCTCGCTGCGCATCGCCTCGACCGGAGCCTCGATCGTGTCGGCGCGCACGACTTGCACGCCGCGGGGCAGGGTGAGGCGGGGGCCCGGCATCCGCAGGCCCGCGATCGGGGCGACCAGCAGGTCGGCCTCGTCGACGTCGCCAACCTGGGCGTCGAGAACCGCCAGCGCGCCGTCGAGCCGCTCGCGGTCGAGGGCGAAGTCCGTGCAGCCATCCCAGAGGGAGGCGATGAAGCTGGTCAGCATCCGCGCGGCGCGCTCGCCCGGCTCGGCCGGCACGGCCTCCCCGCGCTGCTCCAGGTACGGGGCCGCGACGCCCGCCAGGTCGACGGCTTCGCGGGCCGGCTCGAAGGCGGCCAGGGAGCGCAGCTCGCTCTCGCGCTCGCGGACGTAGCGCCCGGTCAGCGGGACGTAGCTGTGGAAGAAGGCGTCGTCGGGGCCGGCCTGCTCGGCGACGTCGAAGGGAAGCTGGTCGCCGCTGGCGACCAGGGTGCTGAAGCGGGTCGCAGCCTCGGTCGCCAGTCGCTTCAAGGCCTCGTTGAGGAGCGGATCGCGCACCCCCCAGGCTTCAGCCCGCCCAGGCACGCTCCTGCGCCTGCACGACGCCTTGCAGGACGTGCCGCGGCTTATGGACGCATATGGACCGCGAGCCGCGGCACGTCCTGGCGCAACCGCCCGTTGGGACTAGACCGCGGCGGGGGCGCGCTCGGCGGCTTCGGCCTCTTCGGCCAGCAGCCAGCGCTTGCCGTAGCGGCGCATGTCCTCGATCAGCGGCACCAGCGCTTCGCCCTTCTCGGTCAGCGCGTACTCCACCCGGGGCGGCACCTCGGGATAGGTGTGACGGGCGACGATGCCCTCCTCTTCGAGCGCGCGCAGGCGCAGCGACAGAGTGCGCGGGCTGATCCCCTCCAGCGAGCGCTCCAACTCGCAGAAGCGGCTGCGGCCCTCGGCCAGGTCGCGGATCACCAAAAGGGTCCACTTGCCGCAAACCACGTCGGCCGTGCGGCAGACTGGACATCGGGAATTGCTCTCGGCGCTCATCGCGGATCTCGTCGAATCGACGGCGCGAGGCGGGATCGGAATGCCTCGCTTCAGCGAGTGTAGCGCTATCGCTTCAGTTACTGAAGTTTTGGACT
>DASVWY010000008.1:0-7390 GCA_036392975.1 Solirubrobacterales bacterium
GGCCTGGCAGAAGCTGGAGGGCGACGGCGGCAAGGGAAGGTTCGTCCTCTGCTGCATCAACCATCAGGTCCGGCGCCTGTTGAAAATCACCGGGGTCGAAGCTTCGATCTCGATGCACCAAGGACGCGACGCGGCGCTGCAAGAGCTACGCGGCTAGGGCCTCAGCCCTCCAGTCCGGTATCCGATCGCCGTGCTTCGCCGATTCAGGCCGGTGCGACGGAGAAGCGCTCGAAGGCGTGCTCGAGGTCGGGGAAGACCTCGCCGCGGACGACGAGATCGCCGCGCAGCTCCCAGATCCAGGCCACCGGCATGTCCCTGATGCCCAGGTCGCGGCTGCGGGCGTAGACGCGGCCGCGGACGAGCAGCCGCTCCCCGCGCTGCTCGATCTGGCTCGGCGTGATCAGGAGCTCTTCCCAGATCTCCGCCGCGTCGTCCAGGTAATCGTGCAGGCCGGCGGGGCCGACGTAGGGGGCATCGCGGCCGACCGCTTCGGCGGTGACCACCGGATAGAACTCCATCCCCTCGTCGCAGATCTCTTCGATCGTGTCCGGGTCGCGCCGGTTGAAGCCGTCGTAGAGCCGCTCGATCAGCTCGACGTGCCGCTCAGGCATCGAGGCCGCCCGTCGCCTGCGCCGTCGCCGCCACTTCCGGCGAGGCGAGGGAGGCGCTGGTGGAGCTGTCGCCGCTGCCTCGCGCCAGGGCGAGAATCGCCACGTCGTCGTCGTGACGGCCCTCGGTGAAGGCGTTGAGCGCGGCTTCGAGCTTGCGCATGACGAGGGCGGGATCGCCGGCGCCCCGCAGCTCGCCGTGCAGGCGCTCCTCGCCGAAGCGCCCTTCGCTTCCCAGCGCCTCGGTGATTCCATCGGTGACTATGACGAGCTGCTGACCCGGATCGACCGAGCAATGCTTGACCTCCCACTGGGCATCGGCAAAGGCGCCCAGCACCGGCCCGGCGCCGGTCATCTCGGTCACCAGGTCGCCGTCGACGAGAAGCGGCGGTGGATGGCCAGCGACCGCCAGCCGTAGCGGCTGCTCGGCGTCCTCGCTCAGCGCCAGGGCAACGAGGCTGCAAAGCGCCGGGTCGCTGCGGCCGAGAAGGGCCCGGTTCAGGGTCGCCAGGGCGAGCTGGGGATCGCCGGTGAGGGCGACCGCCGTGCGCAGCGTGTAGCGGGCGACGGCGGTGATCGAGGCGGCCTCGGCGCCGCGGCCGGTGACGTCCCCGATCGCCAGCATCCAGCCGCCGGGAACGCGGAAGGCGTCGTAGAAGTCGCCGCCGACCTCGTTCTCAGCGCCCGCCGGCTGGTACATGGCGGCGATCGACCAGCCGGGGATGTGGGGGAGCGGTGGCGGCAGCAGGCCGCGCTGGAGCGTTTCGCCGATCTCCGCCCGCACCCGCTCGGCCCGCTCGAGGTCGGCGAAGAGGCCGCAGTTGTCGAGCGCGAGAGCGACGCGACCGGAGAGGATCCAAGCGAAGTGGGCGTCGTCGCGCCGGTAGCGCCTTCCCGACCAGGCGACGGCCATCGTCAACGCCCCGGTCACCCTGCCGCGAGCGTTGAGCGCGACCGTAATCGCCGAGCGGACGCCGAGGCCACGGAGGAACTCGAGGTCGTCCTGGTCGTGGGCAAGCTGGCGCATATCGGCCTCCGACACCCGCTCGTAGAACCGCGGCTCCAATGAGCGGTTGCCGTTGCCGGCGACCATCCGGTCCGGGATCGAGGGCCGCCGTTCGAGCAGCCACTCCCTGACGCCGGGGTGGGGACCCGGCGCGACCCCGACGGCGGCGCGGCGGACGTCGCCGTCGGAAAAGACGTCGATCATGCAGAAGTCGGCGATCTCCGGGACGAGGATCTCGCTGATCGCGTCGAGGGTCTCCTCGAGCGAGCCGCCGGCATCGGAGACGGCGGCGACTTCGGCGAGGATCCGGAATTTCTGCTTCGCCCGCCGCTCGCGCACGACCAGAACCCCCAGCGCCGCGAGGCCGCCCAGCGCTCCGATGACCCCTACGGCTATCTCAATCCAACCCATTCCCCGTCAACCCTCTGGCTACCCCCGTGCGGGGCCTATGCGCCTTTCCGGCGGAGTCGCGCACGAACGGTTACTAAAAAAAGAGTACCTCGTGCCCGCCCTGAAGTCCACACCGATGCGCTTCACTCGTTTGCATGAACGAATTGGACCGGTAGACGTCAGGCACGATCGGTCAGCTTCATGTGGAGCCGCACCGTCGTCCCCTGCCGCCCGGAGCGAATCTGCACCAGATCGCAGAGCTGGTTGGCCATCCAAACGCCCCGGCCGCCCTCCTGGGCCGGAGCGGGTCGCAGGCGACCGGTCAGCGGCGCCTCGATCCTGCCGGCGTCCTCGACCTCGACGAGCATCGCGTCCGCCTCGACCCAGAGGCTCAGCACGCCGCTGCCGCCGCCGTGCATGACGCTGTTCGCGGTCAGCTCGCCGATTGCGGCGACGAGGTCGAAAGTGCGGTCCGACGAGAGGCCGGCACGGCGCGCCGCGCCGCCCACGAACGTCCGCGCCTCGTGCAGGCCGCTGCGATCGAAGCCGATCGCAGCGGCGTCGGCTGGCCGCCGCGGCAGGACTCCCGCGAAGGGGCGGCACGAGAGCGGATCGAGGTCCTCGCCCGCTGCCTCGTCCGGATCGGCGGCGCTGCCGGAGACGCAGGCATGCGACTCGTGCGCGGCCGCGAGAACCTCGTCCCCGAGGCCGGCACTGTCGTAGGGGCAAAGAAGGCGCCAAGCCGGGCCGTCCCAGAAGGCGTAGTTCAGCAGTGACTCGTGGCGCTGGCACTCGTCGACCTCGGCGGGGCCGCGGCCGGGCCAGACCGGTTCGCCGATGCCGCGACGGGGATGGTTGCGACCATCCCCGTCGTCCTCGACGAACTCGTGCCAGAAGGGGATTATCCGAGCCGGATTGCGACCCAGCGCTTCCATGTCGATGAAGCGGACCAGCTTGCCGTCCCTGCCCAGCTCGCCCCGCAGCGCCTTGGCACGCGACCGTCCGACCGCGACGAGGGCCGGCTCTTCGGCCTCCAGACCGTCGCGGAGAAAGGGCACCGTGCCCGCCAGGAACTCATCCGCATCGGCGTAGAGGAAAGCCTCGTGACGGAACGCGGTCCGCATCATGCAGGCCAACCCCGAGGGCGCCATCTCAGAGCGGTTCCCCCAGATCTTCGAGGGCGACGGAGACGGCCTGCAGATCCTCGACGAGCCCGGCGAGCGCGTCGTGCCGCTCTTCCCTCTCGCGGATCCTCAGGATCGCCGAAGGATGGACGGTGACTGCTCCGATCGCGGCGAGCGGCGTCTCCAGGGTACGGCCTCGGTCGCGGGTGACCCGGACCGAGGAGCCGAACAGCGCCTTCGCCGCCGTCGCCCCCAGAGCCACCACGGCGCTCGGCCGTACCGTCTCGATCTCGGCCTCCAGCCAGGGACGGCAGGCCTCGATCTCCCCGGCCCGCGGCGTCTGGTGCAGACGCCGCTTGCCGCGCGGCCGCCATTTGAAGTGCTTGACGGCGTTGGTCAAATACACGCCCTCGCGCGCGATCCCGGCCTCACTCAGGGCACGATCGAGCAGCCCGCCCGCCGGCCCCACAAAGGGCTCGCCCTGGCGATCCTCCCTGTCGCCCGGTTGCTCCCCGACCAGCATCAGCTCAGCTCGCGCCCGCCCTTCCCCGAAGACCGTCTGCGTGGCGTCCTTCCAGAGGTCGCATCCACGACAGCCCTGCGCCGCGCGGCGCAGACTCGTCAGATTCCGTTTCGACGGTAGGAAGTCGGCGGCGGAGGCGCTCATCGTCCCTCCTTCGTGCACCCATTTCGCGTACGCGATCCAGGGCCTCGATCCGGCTCGATCCGGTCGCGCGACACCAGGGCATGTCCGGCACCTCGGCGACCCAGACCACCTTGCCACGAGAATCGGTCTTGCGCGAGAGAACGGTGCGGCAATGGCGAAGCAGGGTCACTGGGATCCCCGAGTAGCTCCCGCTCTCCATTCGCACGCCCTCCTGACGCTCAAATTTCCACCAACGGCTCTGGCAGGTGCTTACCCGCGCCTGCATCGAGGCAAACCGGCGGCCGCCAATTTGGCCGAAGCGGCGGGTCGAGCTCAGGACGCGGCCACGGCAGCGGGCTCGGGAGCCTCGCTTTGGTAGCCGAATTCCTCCAGAGCCGGGCCGAGCGCCTCGTGCATCGCCGCCTGCTCGGCCAGCGAGAGGTTCTCGCGCCAGGAACCCGGCTTCGCCGCCCGCACTTCCCGGCGCGGCCCGCGCTCGCGTGCAGGCACTCGCTCGAAGCAGTGGCGCTCGGCGACCTCGGCGGCGTGCTCGGCGTCCAGCCCAAGCATCTCGCAAACCGCCCGCAGGGTGTCGGCCGTCTGCTCGCGCAGGGTCTCGTAGCGGACCAGCAACCGGTTCTCCGGCGGCAGGGCGTCGAAGGCCTGCTGGACAGCGCGGCTGCGCACGACCCAGACGGCCGAGAGCCAGCGGATCAGCGGCAGCCGCCCCTGATCGGAGACCGCGAAGGCGCCGCCCGGGATCGCCCAGGATCCGTTGCGGTAGCCGTCGAGCCAGGAGTCGACCACGTCACGGCCGTCGCGCAGCAGGAAGACGATCTTCGAGGCCGGGAAGAGATCGATGAGCAGCGGCGCCGCGTGCGAGCCGGGCTCCTTGATCACGTAGGCGGGGGGGCGGCCGTCACCGGCCGCGAAGGTCTCCTCGGCCTGCGCTTCGAAGCGCGAGCAGATCAGTGTCCGCAGCGGCTCCCACCAGCTGTCCCGGTAGCGCTCGGCGAAGAAGTAGCCGGGCTCCTCCGCCTTCAGGTCCAAGAGGGTGGTCAGCTTCTCGGGAGGTTCCTCGGCGGCGGCCCAAGCGAGCGGGATCGGCCGCCAGACGCCGAGATGGTGGCCGAGGTGGGGATCGTCGATCGGCACCACGCGCTCGAAGTCGGAGAGCATCCGCAGCAGCCAGGTGCTGCCGCTCCGCGAGGAGCCGAAGATCCAGGTCAGTCTCTCCTCGTTGTCGATCAGGGGCTTCATGACCGGTCTGCGACGGCCCTATGGTCGACTATCGGGGCGATAATCGCAACTCCCTCCTAGTCGTCGATCTTGTCGCGCTTCGGTCCCTCCCAACTGGGGACGTTTCGTCGCCATCGCTGCGCCGTCTACCCGGCCACCGCTTCAGTAAAACGAACCCGTTATGGCTCCCCGCTCGGCACCCGAGGCGAAGCCGAAGGGGCGCTGATCTCCAGGCCTTCGGCGAGGACGAAGAAGGCTTCCGCGAACGGGCTGGAGGAGGTGCGCTGCCGCAGCGCGACCCAGTCGATCTGCTCCCGCAGCGCTCTCCCGATCGAGAGCAGATCGGCGTAGTCGCAGCTGTGTTCGTCGAGCGCGAGGAGCTTGGTGACGAGGATGTCGTCGAGCGCCATCACCGGCACCTGCTTGCCGGCGGCGTTCAGCTCCTCGCCGCGCTCGATCACCTCGTCGGTGATCCGCATCCCCGCCGGCTCGAAGATCAGGTCGATCAGCACCGGGCCGTCCCAGGCCTTGAACAGCCATCGCTCCGGCGGGCGCTCGGTGCGCATCCCCGCCGAGCGAAGCGCGCTCAGCGCCCGGTCGGCGTCGTCGCGCTTCACCATCAAATCGATGTCCTTGCTGGAAGGCGGGCCGCCGCGCGCCCAGGATCCCAGCCCGCCGCCGAGCAGATACGGAACGCGCTCGGACTCCAGCGCGGCGGCGGCGCGCTTCAGCGTGTCCAGCAGCGTCTCGAGGGTCGCTTCGCTCAATCGTCCCGCGTCTCGGTCGACTCGATCTCGTCGGCTTCGCCGAACTCGGCAAGCTCCTCGTCGATCTCGGGCTCGGGCGCCAGGGCGAGCGGATCGACCGCCGGGTCACCGTGGCTCGCCTGCTCTTCCAGCAGCGCCTCGGCTTCCTCGAAGCCCTCCGCCTCGCCGCCGCCATGCTCGGCGGAGGCGCGCTCGGCCTCGTCCATGCCCTCCATTCCGCTGCGACCCCCGATCCGCCCCGCTTCCGCGGCAGCCGCCTCCTCCTCTTCGCTAATCGTCCTGCGTTCGTCGTCCATGGGCCCCGGATGCCCGGCGGGTGGCGGGCCGAAACCTGCGCCGTCGCCGGGCGGCGTTTCGGTTCCCCGATCCGGGTAGGGGAGCGGCATGCCCCAGAGCGAGCCGGGCCGGGCGCTGCGCAAGCTGCGGGTCGCCGCCGCCGGCGACATCCATTGCCGCGAGGCGAATCGACAACGTGTCCTCGACGCCTTCGCCCAACTCGAGGGCGAGGCCGACCTGGCGCTCCTCGCCGGCGACCTCACCAGCCACGGCACGGTGGCGGAGGCGGAGATCCTCGGCGCCGCCGCAGCCGCGACCAGGGTGCCGATCTTCGCCGTGCTCGGCAACCACGACTGGCATGGCGGCGAGGCCGAGCAGATCCGCGAGCGACTCGAGGACGCCGGTGTCCGCATACTCGAACGCGGTGCGACGGTGCTCGAACTCGACGGCCTGGAGATCGGCATCGTCGGCTGCAAGGGGTTCGTCGGCGGCTTTGCCCCCCGCCACCTGCCGGACTTCGGCGAGCCCTCCCTGCGCGCCGTCTACGCCGAGACGACGGCCGAGGTCGAAGCGCTCGAGGCCGGCCTGCGCGAGGTCGAGACCTGCCCGATCCGGATCGTGCTTCTCCACTACTCGCCGGTCGCGGCCACCCTCGACGGCGAGCCGGCCGAGATCCTCGCCTTCCTCGGCAGCGACCGGATGGCGGCGCCGATTCTCGAGCACGGGCCGGACCTCGTCCTCCACGGCCACGCCCACGACGGCTCGCCCGAGGGGCGGATCGGCGAGGTGCCGGTGTTCAACGTCTCGCTGCCTGTCACCGAACGGGACTTCCGCACGATCGAGCTCGACACGAGCAATGCCCGCAGCCCGATTCCCTGAGCGATGAACGAGGTGCGGATCGGCTGCTCGGGCTGGAACTACGGCGAGTGGCGGGGCGACTTCTATCCACGCGGCGTCCCCGCGTCCCGCTGGCTCGACCACTACGCCTCGGTCTTCGACACGGTCGAGGTCAACGCGACCTTCTACCGGCTGCCGGAGCGCAAGACGACGCGGGCCTGGGCCGAGCAGGCGCCGGAGGGCTTCGTCTTCGCAATCAAGGCCAGCCGCTACCTGACCCACATGCGGCGCCTGCGCGAAGTCGGGCCGGGGCTGCAACGGTTCTGGGAGCGGATCGAGCCGCTGCGGGAGGCCGGCAGGCTCGGCCCCGTCCTCTGGCAGCTTCCGGGGAACTTCCACCGCGACGACGAGACGCTCGCCGCCGCCCTCGAAGCGTTGCCGGCGGCCGCGCACTGCTTCGAGTTCCGCCATCCGAGCTGGTTCTGCGGCGAGGTCCG
>DASVWY010000009.1:0-5640 GCA_036392975.1 Solirubrobacterales bacterium
AGCTGCGCAGCTGCCGCGCCCACGGCCTCGGCTCCGATCCCCTCACCAACCTCTTCGGCGGTCCGCCGACGATGCCGGCCTCCTGCGATATGGCGGCAGGCGCCAGCGGCGGCGCCTGGCTCTTCGAGGACGAATACGTAAGCGGCGTCACCAGCTACAACTACGCCGGTCGGCCCACCCGGCTCCACTCGCCCTATTTCGGGCCGGCGATCGGAGCGTTCCTGCGGCGCCTGCCCTGAGCCGATCGAGGCGAATAGACTCGTCGCGCCAACGGTCGTGCGAGGGGAGAGCAATGAGCGCTGAGGTGATCAGGACGCCGGAAGAGCGGCTGCAGGGGCTGCCGGACTTCCCGTTCGAGTCGAGCTACCGCGAGATCGACGGACTGCGGCTCGCCTACCTCGACGAGGGGGAGGGCCCGCCGGTCGTCTTCTTCCACGGCGAGCCGACCTGGTCGTTCCTCTGGCGTCGGGTGATCCCGCTGGTCCGCAACGCCGGCCACCGCTGCATCGCGCCCGACTACGCGGGCTTCGGCCGCTCCGACAAGCCCACCGACCTCGGCTGGTACACCTACGACCGTCACGTCGAGCTGATGGCGGCGCTGCTGGAGGAGCTCGACGTGCGCGACGCGACCGCGGTCGTCCACGATTGGGGCGGGCCGATCGGGCTGCGGCTGGCGGTGGAGCACCCCGACCGCTTCGCCCGCCTGGTGATCATGGAGACCGGCCCGTTCACCGGCCACCAGCGGATGAGCGAGACGTGGCTCAAATTCCGCGAGTTCGTCCGCGAGAACGCCGACGTGCCGGTCGGCTTCCTCGTCCGCGGCGGCTGCAAGCACGATCCGGGCGACGATGTGATCGCCGCTTACGAGGCCCCCTATCCGACCCCCGAGTCGAAGGCCGGCACCCGCGCCTTCCCGCTGATCCTGCCGACCGAGCCCGACGCGCCGGGCGCCGCCGAGGGCAAACGCGTCGCCGACGCGCTGCGCGAGGACGATCGGCCGGCCCTCGTCCTCTGGGCGGACTCCGACCCGATCCTGCCCTTCTCGGTCGGCGAGCGGGTCTCCTCGCAGCTGAACTTCCCGCCGCCGCGGCCGATCGAGGACGCCGGGCACTTCCTCCAGGAGGACGCCGGCGAGGAGATCGGCCGGGTCGTCGCCGAGTGGCTGCGGAGTTGAACCCGTTCCGGTGTTCCTTTTCCCTCTTATAGAGGGATAACGAACAGCGGAAGCCTAGGCGGGGTCTGAGGCGAGGCGCCGGGTGAGGGCGCGCAGTTCGTCGCGACTGCGTTCGAGCAGGAGGCGGACCCGGCGCGGGGGGCCTTCGTCATCGATCCAGGTGACCGTCCCCGGCCAGTAGGGGCTGGGGGGAGTGCCGGGGCGGTGGAAGGCCGAGGCGAAGACCCAGCTGCCGGTGTTGTGGAGCCTGCCGCCGCCGGGCAAGGGCCACTCGTCCTCGCCTTCGCCGGGGCCGCCGCGGTGGGTGTGGCCGACGATCAGGTGGGCGGCCTCGATTCCCAGCCGCTGCGACAGCTCGGTTGCGGCGGCGATGCCGCTGCGGGTGATGGCGGCGGAGGAGAGGTCGGGGTCGAAACCGGCTCGGAGCACGCGGTTGATGCTCCAGACCGACGCCGGGATGCCCGCCGCTATCGCCGCCCGCACCGCGGCGTCGCCCAGCCGGCCGCGACCGCTGTTGCCGCTTGCGACCGTGCGCCAGGCGCGTTCGGAGGGACGGGTCGCGCGGCGCGCCATGCCGGTCTGGGCGAGCGAGTAGCCGAGTCCGTAGATCGGCCGCAGCACCCGCTCGTAGTCGTCGGGCGCCGCCCGCTCGGGCAGCGGTCCCAGTGCCCGCATCGAGGTCGCGGCGGCGAGGCACTCGAGCCGCGGCAGGGTCATGTGGCAGTCCATGTAATGGCCGTGGGTCGCGTAGACATCGGAGCGCAGGCGCAGACCCGGGTAGGCGATCGACAGCTCGGCGCGGCCCAGCCAGGCGGTGAGCCGGTCGGCCGCCTCGCCCCTCGGCTCGGCGCGCTGCTCCAGCCCCAGCGGCCGCCCGGCGAGCGCCTGTACCTCCAGCAGTGGCTCGGCCAGCCGGTGGTCGTGGTTGCCGGGGACGAGGACGACCTCTCGGCCGGCCATCGCCTCGCCCAGCTCCTGCACGAACGGGCGCACCCGCCGCAGCACGGCGGGCAACGGCAGTTCGCGCAGCTCGAACGCATCGCCGAGCAGGACGAGCCTCTCGGCGCCTGCGATCTCCTCCAGCAGCGCACGGCGGATCCCGGCGTCGCGCAACAGGTCCTCGCCGAATGCGCTCCCCAGGTGCAGGTCGGAGACGATCGCGGTGCGCACCGAGGCAACTTAGCCGTTGGCCGCCGATCCGGCCCCTGGCTGCCTGGCCAGTCTGGTTAAGCTGTCCGGATGACGGCCCTCAGCGAGGAGCGGCTGGCACCGGCCAACGGGGTCGAGCTCGCCTACCAGGAGACCGGCGATCCCGGCGGCGAGCCGTTGCTGCTGGTGATGGGGCTGGCGACCCAGATGCTCGGTTGGGACGAGGAGCTTTGCGCGATGCTGGCCGAGGGTGGCTTTCGCGTCATCCGCTTCGACAACCGCGACATCGGCCACTCGACGAAGATCGAGGAGGCGGGGCTGCCGAAGCGAACCGACATGCTGCTGGGCCGACGCCGCACGGCCCCCTACTTCCTCAGCGACATGGCCGCCGACACCGTCGGGTTGATGGACCACCTCGGGATCGAGTCGGCGCACCTGGTCGGCGCCTCGATGGGCGGGATGATCGCCCAGACGGTGGCGATCGAGCATCGGCAACGCGTGCGCTCGCTGGTCTCGATCATGTCGACCACCGGCAACCGCTGGCACAACCTGCCGACCTGGAAGGCGTTCGGGACCCTGATCGCTCGTCCCGGCGCCGGCCGCGAGGAGACGATCGAGCACACGGTCGGTGTCTTCCGCGTCATCGGCTCGCCCGCCTACCCGATGGACGAGGCCCGCTTCCGCGAGCTGGCCGGCGCCTCCTACGACCGCTCGCACAGCCGCGCCGGGGTGGCGCGCCAGCTGCACGCGATCACCGCCTCCGGCGACCGCACGCCGGCGCTCGAAAGGCTGCGCCTGCCGACCACGATCCTCCATGGCGGCAGCGACCCGCTGATCCGCCCCCGCGCCGGTCAGGCCACCGCCCGCGCCATCCGCGACTCGCGCCTGCGCATCTTCGACGGCATGGGGCACGACCTGCCGCCCCAGCTATGGCCCGAGTTCGTCGAGGAGATCGTCGCCACCGCCGAGCGCACCGGCGAGGGCAGTCGCGCCAAGCAACCGGCCTGACCTTCTCGGCCAGGAGGCGATGCGGCTGAGAGGAGTCGAACCTCCACGGAGTTTCCTCCACACGGACCTGAACCGTGCGCGTCTACCAGTTCCGCCACAGCCGCGCGGGACCAGGCAATCTAGCGCCTGGCGCTCCTCAGCCGACCGCCGACCCAGGCCTCAAGACGCCGATCGCACTCGCTAGAATGTCGCCCGCGCGCCGCTATCGTCTAGGGGACTAGGACGCCGGATTCTCAGTCCGGAAACCGGGGTTCGAATCCCCGTAGCGGTATGGCTGGGGGTCCGTCGTGAGTTCTTCCCACCACTAAGTTCCTTTCTTTCTGGTAGGAATTGTTCCGTGCGCGGCAGGAGGCTCGGCGATGGGTGCCCTTGAGGTGCCGGAGTTACGGAGCGCCTTTGAGCGCGCCAACCTCGACTCGAGCGAGTGGGCAAACGCAGCGAAGCTGGTTGACGACATGTGCCTCGAACAGAGCATTCGCGCCAGCACGCTGGGGAGCTTCACCGAGATCTCCCGAGTCCAGGTCTATCGCGATCCCGATGGCGCTTCGCCGACGAAGACCCATCTGTTGGTCGTCCTCGACGTCGGCCTCGTCCTAATGCGGGAGGTGGGCGTTCTCAAGAAGCGCACGGATGCGCAGTTCATGTTCTTCTCGGATTTCGGGAACGGGTCATTTTCCCCACAGGAGAGTGTGGGCGGTCGCGGCTGGGGTCACATGGACATCCAAGCTGCGCAGGGTTCGCTTCCGCTCTTTCGCCTCGGCTGGTACTTCGACGAACGTTCATCGGATCCACGCCACGCGATTAACGCCGCGGCGGCCGAGCGGGACCGGATTCTCGCGGCAATCCAGCGCTGGACCTAGTCGACGACCCGAGGCGGGTCATTTGGATCTCTCAGCTATTCAGTTCGTCAGCAGGAGTTCGATCGCGGCAATGAATTCGCCGGTGCCTTTGACGAATTCGGCGGCTTCCTCTGGGCTCGCCGGCGCGGCCTCGTAGTCGCCTTCCTCGCGGGCGTCCTTAGCGCGGCGGGCGAGGGCGCTGAGGCGCTGGTCGAACCCGCCGGGCGCGACGAAGACCTGACTAAAGAGCGTCCAGGTGCCGCTGTGGGTCTTGGCGAACTCCCCTCGCTCTGAAAGAGCCGCCCGGGCTGCGTAGAGCATCCCGTAGTAGGCAGCGCTAACTACAACGGCAGGATGCGCGGTGCCGAGGATGGCCTCGGCGTCCGCCAGCCGGTCGCGCGCCTGCTGCATGAACTCCTCTGAGCGAGGGCTCAATCCAGTCCGCTCCCGGCGAGGACGACCTTATCCCGGTAGACCTCTTGGATGAAGAAGGACTCGATCGCGCGGCGCTCTTGTAACCACTCGGGATCGTGGACGTGGACCGAGAAGTTGAAAGGGCTCTCGCCCTCGGCGATTGCGACTTCTTCGCTGAGGTCGCCGGCGATTCGCCCATAGCGATCACGGCCGCCCTCGGCGATCACGAGGAGGTCGACGTCGGACTCCGGGTGGGCCGCCCCGCGAGCGCGGGACCCGTAGAGCCAGAGACCGCGCAGATCGTCGCCCAGCTCGTTGTCCATGCGCGATACGAAGCGCTCGACCACTCGGCGCTCACTCTCGGTGAGCTGCGCTGCCTTCAGCCGATCGACGGTTGCGTGCCCCATGGCTTTCAAGGATAGGCCGGGAGCAGGCCGAGAAGCCAGAAAATCCGTGTCCCGAAATATGTCCCCGACTCCACCGAACTGGATCGAACTCGCCTGAACTAACTGGACGGAGTCGTCCTAGATCGACCGCAAACGGCTTCGTAGAGCCAATTCTCAGTCCGGAAACCGGGGTTCGAATCCCCGTAGCGGTACTAGCGGCGAGGCCCGTCGTGTTGCCCTACCGTCGTCGCGAGTGGCGGCGGGGAAGGACCGTGATTGCGAAGGTGGTGGAGGCCTCGTGGATCAGGTCGACGGGGACGGTCGTCGTCTTGGCAGCGCTCCGCCGTGGTTTGCCTGACTCGAAGAGGGCGATGGAAACCAGCTGCCCGCGCGGGTCGTGGCGGGCCTTGTAGCGGATACCGTCATAGCCGGCGTCTTGCAGGGCAGGTGCCCAGCCCTGGGTCAGGTTGTAGTCGGGGGTTGAGTGGATCTCAGCGGTGAGGCCAATGAGTCCGAGGACCGTTGGGTCCGTCAGGTCCACGACGTTTGCTTTAGGCGGGCGTAGTCTGGATAGCCGTTGCGCGTCGACCACCGGCTCCGGGATCACCCCGCCTGGCCGCAGTAGGCGCCCGAACTTCTCGACGAAGGCGCCAATCGGCTCCTCGGCGAG
>DASVWY010000010.1:0-2237 GCA_036392975.1 Solirubrobacterales bacterium
AGGCGTCCGAGCACATGGGGGAGGGCCGCCGCGACAGGACCCGCGGGCCTATTCGTTGCGTCCTTTGCGCTCACGACGATCGCGTTGCTTCTATGGCCGGCGCTCGACCCGGGCCTCGCAACCGTCTGGGATCGCACGATCGCCTACCAGGCCGACCGCGACTCCCCGTTCAGCATCTGGGGCCAGGTCCCGAGCCTGGAGCCCCTGCGGGTCGCAATCTTCATCGCGGTGGCGACGCTGGCGATCGCATTCGCGTTCTGGCCCAAACGCAAGAGCTTCGTCCAGGTGACGGCGCTCGGCGCGGCGCTGCTGATCGGCCTGCAACTGACCGCCCAGCACTGGTTCTACCTCTACGTCGTCTGGTTCTACCCCCTTCTCCTGGTGACGATCGCCTGGCGGCATGCCGACAGGGCGAACCCGGAGTCAACAGCACGCGCTCCTGCTCAGTCAAGTCCGTTTGCTCAGAAGGGGTAGGCTCTCGGCGGTCGAGGCGAGGAGGTGCAGGCGATGACGGGCAACACGGATATCGATCGAGCGCTGACCGACGCCGGCAATTGGCTGTTGAGCAATCGGGACAAGAAGGCCGGCGGTTGGGCGGCGATCAAGGGCCGCTCGCCCAGCTCGCTCAACACGGCGGAGGCGCTGCTGGCCATCCATCAGGTCCAGGACTGGCTGCCGCCTGTCGGCGGGCAGGTCAAGAGCGCGGCCGAGTTCGTCAAGCAGCAGCAGACGAAGGAAGGCCCGGATGCCGGCGCCTGGTTTCGCTACCTGGACGGAAAGCCGCGTTGCCCGGACCTGGCCCGAACCTCGCTGGCGGTGGAAGCGTTGATCGCCCTCAGCGGGACCGAGCCCCCTCCGGCTGTGGCTCTGGGCGTTCGGTGGCTGCTCTCGGTCCGCAACTCCGACGGCGGCTGGGGGTACCGGTCCGACGTTTCCAGCGAGGTGCTGCCCACCTGCTTCGCGGTGTCGGCCCTTCTCTCCGTCGCCGCCGCGGAAGCGGAGGACTGCGATTCCGTGATCGAAAAGGGGCTTGAATTCCTCGTCTCGCGCCAGCGGGCCAACGGCTCGTTTGGCGCCGAGGATCCGCTCTCCGGGGTGCGCACGGCCTACGCTGCCCTCTGCCTGCAGCGCGGAGAGCGATGTAGGCTGCGCGCCGACCGCGATGCGAGAGACCACGCCATCGCCTGGCTGGAAGCCAACCCGGTGCCGGCCCTGAGGGAGGTCGAGGAGACGATGGAGATCGACCCCGACCGCGATGACCCGCGCGCCGATTACACCTTCCTCTTCATGAGCGAGGCGCTTGTCGTCCGTCTCCTCAGCGAATCGCCCGATCGTCAGGTGCGCACCGGCCAGCTCGCCCGCGAAGCGATGGAGGCGCTTTACAAAGCCATGGCCTCCGATGGCGGCTTCTTCGGGCAGCGGGTCTACTCGTGGTCGACGGCCCGCGCCGCCTACGCCCTCGCGGCGGCGCGCAGGAACTTCCACACATTCCCCGAAGCGGGCCGGCCAACGGAGCCGCGGAAGGTCGGGCAGGTGATTCTCTTCTTCCTCGTCCTCGTCCTCCTCTCCGTCGTGCTCCTGTCCCTGATCGGCGGCTTCGGCGCCGCCCAGGCGAGCGTCTTCGCGCTGCTCGTCCTCGCTGCGCTCGTCGGTTACGGCGTGATCAGCGAGACCGGATTCGTCCAGGCGCTCCGCAGCGTGTTCAGTGGTGGTCGGGGAACCCCGTAGTGCAGTTGGAAGCGATCGTCTTCGACGCCGAGGGCGTGATAATCGACACCGAGACGGTCTGGGACGAAGGCCAGCGGATCTTCCTCGCTCGCCGCGGAATCGAGTACGAACGCGAAGAGGTGAAGGTGCTCCTGACCGGCCGCTCGCTCAGCGACGGCGCCCGCACTCTGAAGCAGCTCTATGGAATCCCGGGCGAGCCTGAGGAGCTGGCCCGAGAGCGAGCGGACATAGTCCGAGAGCTGATGTCGACGGTCGACTTCGTGCCTGGATTCGAGCCGTTCTACGAAAGGATCCGGAACGAGTACCGAACCTGCGTCGCAACGGCGATGGCCGACGACCTCTTCGACATCGTCGATCGGCGCCTGGGCATCCGCCGCCTGTTCGACGACCGAGTGTTCATGCTCTCCGACGTCGGCTTCCGCTCCAAGCCCGACCCCGCCCTGTTTCTCCATGCCGCCACGCAGATCGAGACTCCGCCCACGGCCTGCGTCGTCATCGAGGACTCGCCC
>DASVWY010000011.1:0-2851 GCA_036392975.1 Solirubrobacterales bacterium
CGCGAGACGAGGGTCCCCTCCGGCGTGTAGGCGCGGTCGGCGAACGCCTCGCCCACGGTGGTCAGGCCGGCCTCCTCGGCCAGCCTCAACCAGGCGGAGCCCGGAAGCCCGAGCACCGGCAGCGAGGCGTCGTACGCCGTCACCGCGGCGACCACCGCCGCCGCCTGCTCCTCATGGTGCACGATCGCGTTGTAGAGCGCGCCGTGCGGCTTGACGTAGCGGACCCGGGTCCCGGCGACGCGCGCGAACGCCTCGAGGGCCCCGATCTGGTAGAGGACGTCGTTGGTCAGCTCGTCGGGCACCATGTCGATGAAGCGCCGCCCGAAGCCGGCCAGGTCGCGGTAGCCGACCTGCGCCCCGATCGCCACGCCGCGCTCCGCCGCGCGCTCGCACACGTGGCGCAGCACCGTCGGGTCGCCGGCGTGGAACCCGCAGGCGACGTTGGCGCTGGTGACGATGTCCAGCAGGGCGTCGTCGTCACCCAGGGTCCACTGACCGAAGCCTTCGCCCAGGTCGGCGTTGAGGTCGATGCGCAGCCCGGTCACGACTCGATCCCTCCGATCGGTCACTGCCACAGGGCGGTGATGCCGCCGAGCGACTGCCACCCCAGGTAGATGGTCAGCAGCCACACCACCAGGCCGATCGTCGCCAGCCACTTCGGGTAGACGTAGCCGTTCAGCAGGTCGCGGCGGCGCCACGCGATCCAGACCAGGACGCCGAAGCCGAAGGGCAGGATCAGGCCGTTCAGGGCGCCGGCGAGGACCAGCAGGTTCTCCGGGGCCTGGCCGATCATCACGAAGATCGCGGTGGAGATGACGATGAAGCCGACCACGACCCAGGAACGGTGCCTCGCGACGGCATCGCTGAAGGTCGTCAGGAAGGACACCGAGGTGTAGGACGCTCCGATCACGCTGGTGATGCTCGCGGCCCACAGGATCACGCCGAAGACGATCATGCCGACCTGGCCGAGCGCGGCCTCGAACGCGGTCGCCGGGGGGTTGTCGGAGTTGGCCAGGCTGACGCCGCCGGCGACGACGCCCAGGATCGCGAGGAACAGCAGCGCCCGCATCACGCCGGTGACCAGGATGCCGGTGACCGAACCGCGGGTGATCCGGCCGACGTGGGCGGGGCCGGTGATGCCGGAGTCGACGAGACGGTGGGCGCCCGCGTAGGTGATGTAGCCGCCGACGGTGCCGCCGATGAGGGTGGTGATGATGAGGAAGCTGACCTCGTCGGGGAGGACGGTCTGCTCGAGCGCCTCGCCGTACGGCGGGTTCGTGGTGATCGCGGCCCAGGTCACCATCGCGATCATCACGATGCCGAGCACGACGACGATCCGGTCCATCGCGACGCCGGCCTTCTTGCTGAGGAAGATGCCGATGGCGATCAGGGCCGAGATCGCCCCGCCGATCGTGGCGTCGGTGCCGAGCATCGCGTTGACGCCGAGGCCGGTGCCGCCGATGTTGCCGATGTTGAAGACGAGGCCGCCGAAGACGACGAGGGCGGCAAGGAAGAACCCGAAGCCGGGGATGACCGCGTTCGCGAGGTCCTGGGCACGCATGCCGGAGACACCGATCACGCGCCACACGTTCAGCTGCACGGCGATGTCCACGACGATCGACACGAGGATCGCGAACGCGAACGCCGCGCCCAGCTGGGCGGTGAAGACGGTGGTCTGGGTGATGAAGCCGGGACCGATGGCGCTGGTCGCCATCAGGAACATGGCGCCGAGCAGGGCGCCCTTGGTGCCCGACCTCGCCGCCAGTGAGTCGTGGGCGGCCGCCTCGAGGGCTGCCTCGTGGTCGTGCTTCTCTGCCATGGGTCCTCCCGGAGGTCAGGGCGCCACGAGAGGTGGTGAGGAACAGCGTAGGGCTGTGTGGCGCCGGTCACCAGACCGTACAGATTGTTCAACAATCCTGCAATACTCTGTATGACTAGAGTGGGGGCGTGGTCACTGCAACCTGGCTGGACTCCCTGTCGGCCGAGCGCGAGCGGATCGGCCGCTCCAGCACCGCCGGCCGCGTCGCGGACGCGCTGCGGGCCCGGGTCATCGAGGGCCAGCTGCTGCCCGGCACCCGGCTCTCGGAGGAGGACATCGGCGAGGCGCTCGGCGTCTCCCGCAACACCCTGCGCGAGGCGTTCCGGCTGCTCACCCACGAGCGGTTGCTGGTCCACGTCTTCAACCGCGGCGTCTTCGTGCGCACGCTCGACCGCGACGACATCCGCGACCTCTACCGCTTCCGCCGCTTCATCGAGTGCTCCGCCGTGCGGTACGCCGGATCGGTCGGCTCCGGAACCTCCGCCCCCTCCCTCACCCACCTCCGCGAGGCCGTCACCGCGGGCGAGCGCGCCTCCGCGAGCGGCGACTGGGCGGCCGTGGGCACCGCCAACATGCACTTCCACCAGGCCCTCGCCGCGCTGGCCGGGAGCCCGCGCGTGGACGACACCATGCGCCACCTGCTCGCCGAGCTCCGCCTGGTCTTCCACGTCATGGCCGACCCGCGCACCTTCCACGAGCCCTACCTCGAGGGCAACCGGGAGATCTGCTCGCTGCTCGAGCAGGGGCGCCACGACGCCGCCGAGGCCGCGCTGGCGGCGTACTTCGACACCGCCGAGGCGCAGCTGCTCGCGGGCATGCCCGACTGACCGACCCGTCGAGGTCGTCCCTCCGGAATAGCGAGGCCTGGTGGTTGTTGATTCAACCATGAAGCACATCGGGTTCCTGTCCTTCGGGCACTGGACGCCGTCGCCGCAGTCACAGACGCGGACGGCGGCCGACGCGCTCCTGCAGTCGATCGACCTGGCGGTCGCGGCCGAGGAGCTCGGGGCCGACGGCGCCTACTTCCGGGTC
>DASVWY010000012.1:0-5208 GCA_036392975.1 Solirubrobacterales bacterium
TCCACATGCCGCCGGGTTTCATCGGCGACCCGAGTGCGTACCCGCGCTGCGGCACGCTGGACTTCCTCGCTGTCAGCGGCGAAACGGGAATCAACTCCTGCCCGCTGGAGACGACGATCGGGATCACCGGCGTTGCGGTAAACGAGGGGGGCACCGCCTGGCTCTCGGCCCCTCTGTTCAACCTCACCCCTCCCCCTGGCGTGCTGCTGCGGATGGGCTTCCGCGCGGCGGTGCTGAACATCGTCGTCGACGTCGTCCTCAGCGACGAGCCGCCCCACCACCCTGTCGCCGTCATCCGCAACACGCCCCAGATGACGGACTTCCACGCCAACAAGGTCGAGCTCTGGGGCGATCCCTCCAGCCCGGTCCACGACGAGCAGCGCGGCCCCTGCGGCGCCCGGACTGAGGTCGGCTTGCCCCCCGGTGACCTCGACGCCTTCGAGTTCAAAAGCGTGAGCGGCAAAACCTGCCCGGTCGAGCCCAACCCCAAGCCGCTGCTGACCCTGCCGACCCGCTGCGACGTGGTCTCGGTCGACTACGAGGCGTTCTCCTGGGAAGGGGAGACCGATGCCGGCGGCGTCGTCCTCCACGACCTCGGCGGCAACCCCCAGCCCTTCACCGGCTGCGGCAAAGTCGGCTTCAAACCGGCTGTCGCCTCCAAGCTGACGAGCGAATCGGCCGAGACCGGCTCCGGGCTTGACTTCTCGATCGCCTTCAAAGACGAGGGCCTGACCTCCTTCGATGGCATCGCCCAGTCCCACGTCAAGGAGGCGCAGATCCTCTTCCCGGAGGGAGTGACGATCAACCCCTCGGTGGGAGAAGGCCTGGCGGTCTGCACGCCGGCCCAGCTCGATCGCGAGACCCTCGCCTCCGCTCCCGGCGAGGGCTGCCCCAACGCGTCGAAGCTAGGCACCGTCTCAGCCGTCTCGCGATTGCTCTCAGAGGGAGTCGAGGGCTCCCTCTATCTCGCCCAGCAGGACGACCCCAAGACCACCGCCCCGGGGGCGGAGAACCCCTTCGACACCCTGATCGCCCTCTACATGGTCTTGAAGAACCCCAACCTGGGGATCCTCTTGAAGCTGCCGGTCAAGGTCGAGCCCGACGAGCGGACCGGGCGCCTGGTGGCGAGCCTAAAAGACAGCCCCCAGGTCCCCTTCGACAGCTTCAACGCCCGCCTTCGCACCGGCGCCAGGGCGGCGCTGGTCACCCCCGCGGCCTGCGGCACCTACACCACCGAGACCGTGCTCACCCCCTGGGCCAATCCCTCCAACCCGGTCACCGTCCCCTCCACCTTCAAGATCACGAGTGGCGTGCACGGAGGACCCTGCCCGCCGGCGGGGGTGCCGCCCTTCTCACCGGAGTACCAGGCCGGCTCGATCAACAACAACGCCGCCTCCCACACCCCCTTCCACATGCGCCTGATCAGAGAAGACGGCGAACAGAACATGACCAAGTTCTCCTCGATCCTGCCGCCGGGCGTGCTCGGCTCCCTGGTCGGGGTCGCCAAATGCCCCGAGGCGGCGATCGAGGCGGCGAGGAGCAAGAGCGGGCGCGATGAGATCGCCTCTCCCTCCTGCCCCGCTGACTCCCTGATCGGCCACAGCCTCGCCGGCGCCGGAGTCGGGGACGCGCTCACCTACGTCGGCGGGCAGATCTACCTCGCCGGTCCCTTCAAAGGCGCGCCGCTCAGCGTCGTCTCGATCACCCCGGCCGTCGCCGGTCCCTTCGATGCCGACACGGTCGTGGTCAGATTGGGATTGACCCTCAACCCGAAGACCGCCGAAGTAGAAGTCGACGGCTCGGCCTCTGAACCGATCCCCCACATCCTCAAGGGGATCGTCTTGAAGGTCAGGGACCTGCGCGTCTACGTCGATCGACCCAACTTCATCCTCAACCCGACCTCCTGCGATCCCTCCCGCGCCAGGGCGATCCTCTTCGGCTCCTTCCTCGACCTCTTCACCCCCGCCGATGACGTCCCCGTCGACCTGGCGGCCCGCTTCCAGGCCGCCAACTGCCTCAACCTCGGCTTCAAGCCAAAGCTCGGCCTGAAGCTCAAAGGCGGCACCAAGCGCGGCGGGCACCCAGGGCTGCTCGCCACCTACCGACCAAGACCGGGAGATGCCAACGTGCAGGGACTCGTCGTGCGCCTGCCGCGCTCCGCCTTCCTCGACCAGGCCCACATCAGGACGATCTGCACCCGCGTGCAGTTCGCCAAAGACGAATGCCCCAAAGGCGCCCAGTACGGCTTCATCGAAGCCCACACGCCGCTGCTCGATGAACCGCTGAAGGGACCGGTCTGGCTGCGCTCCTCAGACCACAAGCTGCCCGACCTCGTCTTCGACCTGAAGGGGCTGGTCGACATCGAGGTATCGGCCCGCATCGACTCCGCCAAGGGCGGCATCCGCTCCACCCTCACCGACCTCCCCGACGCGCCGCTCTCCAAAGTGATCCTGAGGATGCAGGGCCAAAAGAAGGGATTGATCGTCAACTCCCGCGACCTCTGCCTGCGCCCCTCCCGGGCCGAGGTGCGCTTCGCGGGCCAGAACGGCAAGGTTCACAAGGCCGGCCCGGTGATGGCGGCGCAGTGCGCGAAGGGGAAGCGGAAGAGGTAGGCGAGCACGGCCGCCGGAGCTGAAGCGAGGCGTTTGCCGCCGGGGTCCCACGGGATTCCGGCGGATGTCGTCGCCCGCAACCAGCGCGAACGGCTGGTCGCGGCGATGGCGGAGGTTTGTGCGGAGCGGGGGTACGCCGAGGTGGCGGTGGCCGACGTCGTCAAGCGCGCCGGCGTCTCCACCGTCACCTTCTACCAGCAGTTCGCCGACAAGCGGGATTGCGTGTTGGCGGCCCACCGGCAGCTGCTGGGGCGGCTGCTCGAGGCGGTCGATCCAGCCGGGGGTGCGCGAGCGATCGTCCATGACACCCTTGCCCTTCTTGCTGCCGATCCGCCCTCGGCCCGCCTGCTGACGGTCGAGGTCCACGCTGTGGGCCAGGAGGGGGCGAAGCGACACGATGCGATGGTGCGGGCCTTCGCCGAGCGCCTCGGAGCCGACTGGATCTTGGTCGCCGGGATGCTCGCCCTGATCGGCAAGCTGGTCGTGGCGGGCGAAGCCGCGCGCCTGCCGGAGCTCGAGGCCGAGCTGGTGGCCCTGCTCTGACCGGCGCGAGGGGGAACGTTTCGTAGGTTGATTCCGTCGCTCTCGCATACGAACATATGTTCGTATGAAGGCAGCCTATCTCTCTGAGGTCCCGGTCGCGGCGGTGGCCGATCGGCTTGGGCTGCCGGAGCGCGAGGCCGGGAATCTGGTCGAGACCCTGAAGCGCCTGGGAATCGAGACGCTCGGCGCGCTTGCGTCGCTCCCGACCGACCGCGTCGCCGACCGCTTCGGGCCGCCGGGGCTGCGCGCCCTGCGCCTCGCCCGCGGGGAGGACGAGTTGCTGGTCTGCCACCTTCGCCCTCCGCGCGAGGAGCTGGTCGAGGAGATCGAGCTGCCGGAGGGAACGGCCGGCGACCGGCTGGAGCGTGCCCTGGAGCTCCTGATCGACCGCCTGCTCGCCGCACCCCAGCGCAAGGAGCGCAAGCTGCTGGCCCTGCGCCTCGGCGCCCTGCTCAGCGACGGCGGCAGCTGGAGCGTCGACCAGGGCCTGGGGCGGCCGACCGCCTCGGCCCGGGTGCTGCGCGCCGTTCTGACCCCGCGGCTGGAGTCGCTGCCCGCCCCCGCCGTCTCGCTGTGGCTGCGCTCGCTCGGCCTCGGCCCGCGCGCGGCCGAGCAGCTCGAGCTGCCGGTCCGCGGCGACGAGGCGCGCCGTCGCCGCCTCGGGTCCGCCCTGTGCGAGGTTCGCGCCACCCAGGGCGCCGACTCCCTGCTCAAGGTCCTGCCGGTCGACGACGCCTCCCGCGTCCCCGAGCGCCGCGACCTGCTGACCCCCTACCCGGTACCGGGTCGATGAGCGGGTTAGGAGCTTTTCGCCGCCGGCTTGACGACGCGCAGCTTGTCGAGCGGGGCGAAGACGATCCGCGCTGCGGCATCGAGCTCGGGTTCGAGGATCTCGACCATCGCAACGTCTGGGGTGTACAGCTCCAGCACCCCGCCTCTCGCTCCTGCGGGTGCATCGTCGACTCGCTCGGTCAACTCGATGATGTCGAATTCGTTGATCTCTTTCGCTACCGCCACGGTCTCTCCATGCTAGGGGGTTGGGAATGCCGTTACGAGTCTCGGCGCAGCAATTTCGATGGCGTAATGCCACGAGACAGTTGTCGGAGCGTTGCGGTCGCTGATCGTGAGGTCGACCGCGATCCCGCAGGTGACGCCGAAGGGGAAGCGATCGCGCACCACCTGGATCGTGGATCCGAGCGCCGCGCTTGCGATTGCCTCCCAAACACGCGCCGAATCGCTTGGAGTCACGTGGAAGACCTTCTCCCATTCGGGTCCGTGTCCCTCGTCTCCAAGGATCCAGTCCAGCTTGGACTGGGAATACCAAGCACTTGCTGCGCGTGGAAGAGGATCTCCAACCTTTGGGGGCCACCGCATGGTCCGAACGCTAGGAAGCGGGCTTTCACACGTGTGCGGCTCAGGTCAATTCTTCGAGTCGTCAATCGAACGAAACTGGAACGGGTGCGATGACTCCCGGCATCCGGCGTCTCTATGCCCCGCGGCGGGTGGAGGTGGAGGTCGATTCCAAGGGAGTCCCGCGGTCGGTCGAGGGAGTCGCGGTCGAGGCCGTGCGCGAGGAATGGGTGGTCGCGGACCGTTGGTGGACGACGCAGCCGCTGCGACGGCACTACTTCGACTTGGTGCTGGCGAACGGGCGCAACGCGGTCGTCTTCCGTGGCGCTCGCGCTCGCTGGTACCGGCAGCAGGCCTGATGGTCGCTTCGGCCCCCTACGTCGAGCTGCACGCTCACTCGGCCTTCTCCTTCCTCGACGGGGCCTCGACGCCGATGGAGCTTGCGGTGGCGGCTGCTGGGCTGGGATATCCGGCGTTCGCGTTGACGGATCACGATGGAGTGTGGGGGTCGATGGAGTTCGCTCAGGCGTGTCGGGGGTTCGGTATCCGGGCGATCACCGGAAGTGAGTTGACTGTGGTGGTCGGCCCGCGGGTCCTGTCGCGGAATGGGGCCCACCAGTCCTGCGGTGCAGTTGCTCCTCGGACTGGTCCATCCCATTCCACGCCACCCCCGGCCAGCTACGTCCACATCACTCTTCTGGTC
>DASVWY010000013.1:0-7859 GCA_036392975.1 Solirubrobacterales bacterium
CGCGTTGCGACGAGCTGTGGCGGCCGGCGAGAGCTAGGTTCGGGCGCCTGGTCGGAAGCGCCCACGTCCGCAGCGCCTAGGTCCGCAGCGCGGGGAAGAGCACGACCTCGCGGATCGTGTCGCGGCCGCTGAGGATCATCACCAGGCGGTCGATGCCGATCCCGATGCCGCCGGTGGGCGGCATGCCGTGCTCCAGGGCGCTCACGTAGTCCTCGTCGTAGGGCTGGGTCTCCTCGTCGCCGGCCGCCTCGTCGGCGCGCTGCTGCTCGAAGCGGGCGCGCTGCTCGTCGGGGTCGTTCAGCTCGGTGAACGCGTTCGCGAACTCCATCCCGGCAGCGAAGGCCTCGAAGCGCTCGACGAGCCCCGGCTCCGAACGGTGGTCCTTCGCGAAGGGGCTGAGCTCCTTCGGGTAGTCGAGGATGAAGGTCGGGTTCTGGAGGTCCGGCTCGACGTGCTTCGAGAGCAGGTCGTCGACGCGCTTCGCCCAGGTCCCCTCCCCCGGCAGCTCGTCGCCGCCCTGGATGTCGATCCCGGTCTTGTCCCTGATCGCCTCGCGCAGCGTCATCCGCTTCCAGGGCCGCGAGAAGTCGACCGGGCCGTCGTAGCCCACCTCGGTCGCGACGTACTCGATCAGCTCCTCGAGCCGGTCGGCGATGTCGTGGTAGTCCGCGTACGCCTCGTACCACTCGAGCATCGTGAACTCGGGGTTGTGCTTGTGCGAGACGCCCTCGTTGCGGAAGTCCTTGCCGAGCTCGTAGACCCGGTCGATGCCGCCGACCACGAGCCGCTTCAGGTAGAGCTCGGTCGCGATCCGCAGGTAGAAGTCGCGGTCGAGCGCGTTGTGGTGGGTGACGAAGGGCCGAGCCAGGGCGCCGCCGTAGAGCGGCTGCAGCACCGGCGTCTCGACCTCGACGAAGCCGTGCTCGTCGAGCCAGCGTCGCACCTCGGCGATCGTGCGGGCGCGCAGGGCGAAGACGCGGCGGCTCTCCTCGTTCGCCATCAGGTCCAGCTCGCGCTGCCGGTAGCGGGTCTCGACGTCCTCCAGCCCATGGAACTTGCCCGGCGGCGGCCGCAGGCTCTTCGCCAGCAGGCGCCAGCGATCGACCGCCAGCGACAGCTCGCCACCGCGTCGCGTGGCCAGCGCCGTCCCCTCGACCCCGACGATGTCGCCGATGTCGAGGTGGACGAGGAGCTCGAAGGCCTCGGCGCCCAGCAGGTCCTCGCGGGCGTGCAGTTGAATCTCGCCGCTGCCGTCGCGAAGGTCGAGGAAGGCGGCCTTCCCGTGGCCGCGCCGAGCGACGATCCGCCCCGCAACCCGGTGCCGCGAGTCCGTTTCGGCCCCCGCCGCCAGCCCCTCGTGGGCAGCCCTCACCTCACCGATCTCCTCCCGTTCGGAGAACTCATGAGGAAACGGCTCGATCCCAGCCTCCCGCAACCGCTCCAGCTTCTCCCGCCGATCACGAAGAACGTCGGAGAGTTCCGACTCCTCAGCCCGGTCGCTCATCGGGCGAGCCTATAGCCCACCGCTTGGCTGGAGCGATCCCGGCAGGGGTGGAACGTCTTGTACTTTTTTTGAGCCGACACCCTCGGACGGCCACCACCTGTCTTCAAAAAAAGTTAAGTGGAACCCCTGCCGGGATCGCTCCCAACTCGCGAACGGGCTCAGGCGCTCTCGATCTTGGTGATTTTGAATTTCTTCTTCGGCCCCCGCGGAACCTCAACCGTGACCACGTCGTTGCGCTTATGCCCGATCAGGGCTTTGCCGATCGGCGACTCGTTGGAGAGCTTGTGCTCGGCCGGGTTGGCCTCGGTCGATCCGACGATCTGAAATTTCTGCGAGTCGCCCGACTTCTGGTCCTTGACGTGGACGACGGAGCCGAACGTCACCTCGTCGGTGCCGACTTCCTTCTCGTCGATCACGGTGGCGCGCCGCAGCCGCTCTTCGAGCTGGGCGATTCGCTGCTCGAGCAGAGCCTGCTCGTTCTTGGCGTCGTCGTACTCGGCGTTCTCGGAAATGTCGCCGAACTCGCGCGCTTCCTTGATCCGCTCCGCGACCTCGCGCCGTTTTGCGGTCGAGAGGTGCTCGATCTCCTCTTTGAGCTTCTCGAGACCTTCGGGGGTGATTACGGCCTGCCGAGTCACTGTCGCTGTCCTCGCTTCGGTTGCTGGATGGGATCTGCTCCCAGATCGAAAAAACGCCCGGGTGCGAGGGCTTGCGCCACCCACACCAGGGCCGGAAGGCGCGTGATTATAGCGAGGGCTGAAAGCGGGCACTAAGGGGAATTTGCGCCGTGATCAGCTCCCTTGCGCGGGGCAGGTCGGCACTGCGCTGGAGCTCTTCCGCGACGCTCGGCGGAGCGTCGAGCGCCTCCACGTACCAGGGGTAGAACTTGCGCAGGTAGCGCGAGGCGCGATCGGGGCCGAGGTGCTCCTCGGCGCGGTCGATCGTCCACAGCAGCTCGGCCGCCACCTCCTCCCGCGTCGGCGGCTCGGAGCGGCGGCCGGTCAGCTCCTCGAACAGCCAGGGGTTGCCGAGCGAGCCACGGGCGATCATCACGGCGTCTGCCCCCGACTCCTCGAAGGCCCGGCGGGCAGCGTCGGCGCTGCTGAGCCCGCCGGAGACGATCACCGGCACGTCGACGCGTTCGACCAACTCGCGCGTCAGCGCGTAGTCGGGGCTGCCCTTGTGGCCGACGGTGGCCGCACGCGGGTGGAAGCCGATCGCGGCGACGCCGCCCTCCTCGGCGAGGCGGACGGCGAGGTCGAAGCCGGAGCGGTCGCCCACCCTCAGCCCGGAGCGGATCTTCACGGTGACCGGCCGGCCGCCGCCCGCGGTGGCGCCGCGGACCAGCGCCAGCGCCAGCTCCGGGTCGCTCAGCAGCTCCGCCCCGGCGCCGGTCTTTCGGACCTTGGGCACCGGGCAACCCATGTTGATGTCGATCAGGTCGGCGCCGGCCCCGGCGGCGATCGCGGCGCCGGAGCGCATCACGTCGGGATCGTGGCCGAACAGCTGCACCGAGACCGGGTGCTCGTCGGGGTGGATCCGCATCAGCTCGCGCAGGGTGCGCTCGTTGCGGTGGTGCAGCCCGAAGCTGGAGATCATCTCGGAGACGGCGAGCCCGGCCCCGTGGCGTTTGGCCTGCAGGCGCACGAACCAGTTGCCGATTCCGGCCAGCGGCGCCAGCAGAACCCGGTTGGCGATCACGACGTCGCCGATGGAGAAAGACGACGTCAGAGGCGGTTGAGCCGCCCCCGGACGCGGGAGCAGAGGAGGCGGCGTTTTATCTATTTCGCTCATGGATGAGACGCAGACCCTTCAGGGTAAGCATCTCGTCCACCTCGTCGATCGTCTCCGTGAAGGGGACGATCGCGGCGGCGAGGCCGCCGGTCGCGAGCAGGTCGATCTCGCCCAGTTCGTCTTCGATGCGGCGGACGACGCCGTCGATCAGGCCCGCGAAGCCGAAGACGACGCCGGATTGGATCGCGGCGCGGCTGGAGCGGCCCACCGCGGTCTCCGGCTCGGCCAGTTCGATGCGGGGGATGCGGGCCGCCCGCTCGACCAGCGCCGTCAGCGAAATCTCCAGGCCGGGGGCGATCGCGCCGCCGAGGTATTCACCGGCGCCGGAGACCGCGTCGAAGTTGATCCCGGTGCCGAAGTCGACGACGACGCAGGGGCCGCCGAAGCGCTCGTAGGCGGCGACGGCGTTGACGAGGCGGTCGGCGCCTACCTCGAGCGGGTTGTCGATCCGGATCGGCATCCCGGTCTTCACCCCTGGCCCGATCGTCAGGCACTCGGCGCTCAAATAACGCTCGGTCAGCTGCTCGTACTGGGCGCCGAGCGGCGGCACCACCGAGGAGACGCAGACCGCGTCGAGGTCGCCGAAGCTCATCCCACTGAGGCCGAGCATGCCGGCGATTCGCTCGGCCAGCTCGTCGCCGGTGGCGCCGGCCCGGGTCTGGAAGCGCCAGTGCTCGGCCAGCCGCTCGCCCTCGAAGGCGCCGAGGTGAGTCTGGGTGTTGCCGACGTCAACCGCGAGGAGCACGGCGGCGATTATCGCCGGATCGGCCCGCCGCGGTTGCCCGCCTGCGCATAGGATGGGCTTGATGAACGTGCGCCTTTACGTGATCCCGGGATCCCATCCCTCGATGGCGGCCCGGCTGATGCTGGAGAGCAAGGGCATTCCGTACAAGCGCACCGACCTGCTGCCGGTCATCTCCAAGGGCGTGCTGCGCGGTCTCGGCTTCCCCCGCAACACGGTCCCGGCGATGAAGATCGACGGCCGGCGCGTGCAGGGCACCGGCGAGATCGCCCGCGAGCTGGACCGGCTGCGGCCCGAGTCGCCGCTGATCCCGGCCGACGAAGCACAGCGGAGCGCCGTCGAAGAGGCGGAGCGCTTCGGCGACCAGGAGCTGCAACCCGCCGTGCGGGCGATCCTCTGGTGGGCGCTGCGCAAGGACAAGGCGCCGCTGCGAAGCTACTCCGAGGGCGCCAAACTCGGCATCCCGATCGGCCTCGCGCTCAAAACCGCGAAGCCGATCGTGGCCGCCTCGGCTCACTTCAACGAGGCGACCGACGAGAACGTGCGGCGCAACCTGGCGGCGCTGCCGGCGATGCTGCAGCGAATCGACGACTGGATCGCGGCCGGGGTGCTGGGCGGCGAGCAGCCCAACGTCGCCGACTACCAGATCGCCCCCAGCCTGAGACTGGCGATGACCCTCGACGACTTGCGACCGGCAATCGAGTCGCGGCCGGCCGGCGAGATGGCCAAGCGAGTCGTCCCGGACTATCCGGGCAAAGCCCCCCCGGTCCTGCCCCCGGCCTGGCTGCAGCCGCTGCGCAGCGAGCCTGCGGCGGCGTAGGCCCTATTCGAGCGGGCCAGCTCGATCGACCCGTTGGTCGGAGCCTAGGGACGAGAGGGCGTCGGATAGGCGGGTGCCGTCGGGGAGCGTCAGCTCCGGGTCGAGCTCCAGCAGTGGCGCGAGGACGAAGCGGCGCGAGGTGACCTCGGGATGCGGGATGGTGAGACGGTCGCTCGAGAGCTCGAGGTCGCCTAGCAGCAAGAGGTCCACGTCGAGCGGGCGCGGACCGTGGCGGGGGCCGGCGAAGAGGCGGCCCTGCTCGACCTCGACCGCCTTGCAGACGTCGAGCAGGGGCTCGGGGTCCAGCTCGGTGCGGACGCGGATGGCGGCGTTGAGGAAGTCGGGCTGGTCGAGCACCTCGCCGACCGGTTCCGTTTCGTAGGCCGAGGAGACCGCCTCGACCTCCACCCCATGCTCGGGAAGCGCGGCGACGGCGGCCCGCAGATGCCCCCAACGGTCGCCGACGTTCGAGCCCAGCCCCAGATACCCCGCCCGCATCATTCGGACGTGCCGGGACTTAACCCACCGTATGGGTGGTCAATTACCGGCACGTCCCCTCACGCCTCCTCGGCGTCCTCTTCGTCTTCTTCCTCGCTGCGTTCCTGAGTGACCTCGACGCCGACCTCCTGGATTGCCAGCGGCAGCGGCGGCTCCGGCTTCGCGGCGCGGACGCGGACCGACTCGCAGCCGTAGCGCTCGATCAGCCGCTGCCCGATCACCTGGGCAAGACGCTCGAGGGTCTTGTAACTGCGCTCCGTCGCGGCGAGGGCGACGATGTCGCAGACCTCGCCGTAGTCGACGGTGTCCTCGACCCGATCGGTGAGCACCGCGTCGCAATCGGGGACATCGAAGGAGAGGTCGAACTCGAGCCTCTGGCCAATCTCCCGCTCGGCCTCGCTGACGCCGTGGTGCGTGTAGATCGAGAGGCCGCGCAGGTCGATCTCGACCCGCGACTCGATCCCGTCTCCGCTCGGCTCGTCCACGCAGGTGAACCTAGCCGATGGACAGCGCTCGCAGCCCTGTGAGATCGTGGTCTGCGTGGCAGAGCAGGTGAGGATCGAGAGCCGCTTCCGAGGACCGGCCGACAGCGGCAACGGTGGCTACTCGTGCGGCGTCCTTGCCAACTTCGTCGACCCCCACGCGGCCGAGGTGACGCTGCGCCTGCCGCCGCCGCTCGGCCGGGCGCTCACCGTGAAGGCGGATAGCGACGGGCGGGCCGAGCTGCGGGACGGCGAGGCGCTCGTCGCCGAAGCCGAGGCGATTGACGAGCTGGAGCTGGAGATCCCCGATGCCGTCAGCGTCGAGGAGGCGGTCGCCGCGCGAGCGGCGTCGCCGATGCAGCTGGACCACCCCTACCCGGAGTGCTTCGTCTGCGGGCCTGGCCGACAGCCCGGCGACGGGCTACGCGTCACCTGTGGTCCGCTCGGCAAGGAGATGGTCGCTTCCCCCTGGCATGTCGACGAGACGATCGCCAGCGGCGGCGACGTGCCGCCGGAGATCCTCTGGGCCGTGCTCGACTGTCCGGGAGGGATCGCCGGGATGCTGCTGCCCGACCTTGGCGTCTCCGTGCTCGGACGCCTCGCGGCAAGCATCTACGGGCGGGTGGAGGTCGGCGACACCTGCGTGGCGATCGGCTGGCCGATCGGTCGCGAGGGGCGCAAGCTCGAGGCCGGCACGGCGATCTTCTCCGCCACCGGCGAGCCGCTGGCGCACGCCCGCGCCACCTGGATCGAGCTGAAGGCGTAGCCCTAAGCGCTGAGGATCGCGTCGGCGACCTTCGCGGCCTGCGCCGCCTCGCGCACGTCGTGGACGCGGAGGACGTCGGCGCCCTCGGCGGCGGCGATGACGGAGGAGGCGACGGTGCCGCCGAGACGGTCGCCGACCTCGGAACCGTCGATCTTGCCGATGAAGCTCTTGCGCGAGGTGCCGACGACCAGCGGCCGTCCCAGCTCGCGCAGCGCGCCGAGGCGGCGCAGCAGCTCCAGGTTGTGGTCGAGGGTCTTGCCGAATCCGATCCCGGGATCGAGCCAGATCCGCTCCTCGGCGACGCCAGCGGCCACCGCGGCCTCGAGCCGCTCGGCGAGGAACCCCTTGACATCGTCGACCACATCGTCATAGGCCGGGTCGGCCTGCATCGTCCGCGGATCTCCCTGCATGTGCATCAGCACCAGCCCCGCCTCACGCTCCGCGCAGAGGGCGGCGATCTCCGGATCGCCCCGCAGCGCCGTGACGTCGTTGACGATCGAGGCCCCCGCATCGAGCGCCGCCTCCGCCACGGAGAGCTTCGACGTATCGATGGAGACCGTGTGACCGGCCGCCGCCAGCGCCGCGACCACCGGCTCCGTCCGCCCCCGCTCCTCCGCAGCGCTGACCTCAGCCGCCCCCGGCCTGGTCGATTCCCCGCCTACATCAAGGATGTCGGCTCCCTGCGCAGCTAGCTCCCTTCCGTGTGCGACGGCTGCTCCCTCATCGAGGTACAGCCCCCCATCGGAAAACGAATCTGGCGTCACGTTGACGACGCCCATCAGCTTCGGAGTCACGCTCGCAGTATCGCCGTTGAATGCCTTCGGCTCCTGCCGGTGGGTGGCACGGTTTTGGGGGACCAGCCCGAGGAAGCTTTAGCTACCGCAGGGCTGGTGGATCCAAAACCGTGACAGGACCCGCCGGCCTGCCGCCGTCGGTCAGCCAGCGTCGCTGCCGGCAAACCCCGGCCGCGGCCGCGGCGACGGCCGCGGCGCTTTGCCCCGCTCCGGCTTGGCCGGCTCCGCCGGCGGCTCGACCGGCTCGGCCTCCTCCTCGTCGTCGGCGAACACCTCCTCGACGGGCTTGCCGTCGAGCAGCGCCACGAATTGCTCGGCGTCGATCGTCTCGCGCTCGAGCAGGATGTTGGAGATGTTGTCCAGCTCGTCGCGCTTGTCGTTGAGCAGGTCCTTGGCGGTCTGGTGGGCGGCCTCGACGATGCGGCGGATCTCGTCGTCGATCTCGCGGGCGATCTCGTC
>DASVWY010000014.1:0-7819 GCA_036392975.1 Solirubrobacterales bacterium
CGCCGCCCCCGCTGCGGGCGCCGCCCACCGCGTCGAGCTCGTCGATGAAGATCACCGCCCGGCCCGACTTGCGCGCCTCTTTGAACAGCCGCCTGATCCGCGCGGCGCCCCTGCCGACGAACATCTCGACGAAGCTCGAGCCCGAGGCCGAGAAGAAGTCGACGCCGGCCTGCGCGGCGACCGCTCGCGCCAGCATCGTCTTCCCCGTTCCCGGCGGGCCGAACAGCAGCACCCCGCGCGGCGGCTGCGCGCCGAGCGCCGCGAAGCGATCCGGGTCGCGCAGCCACGCGGTGACGTCCATCAGCTCGTCCTTGGCGGCATCGACCCCCTGCACCTCCTCCCAGAGGACCGGCTTGGTCTTGCTCGCCTTGACGGTCTCCGGCTTGGTCGCGCCGAGCGTGCCGCGCAGCAGGAGCACGAAGACGACCAGCAGGCAGACCATGAAGAAGACCCCGAAGATCGGGTACCAGTCGAAGAGGAAGTTCTGGATTTCGGTCGCCGTCAGCGCTTGGACTAGGTGCATGGGTCCCCGGCGGGTCTGAGCCGCCCCCTAGGAGTGTCCGGACATATCGGCTGCGCTCCAATCGCACATCCGTCCGGGGCGCGGTATTGCAGCGCCTGGCACGAGCGACCGGGCCTCAGAGTTCGCGGCGGCTGACGACGCCGCTCTGCAGGGCGCACTCGGCGAGGGCGACCCGCTTGCGGTTCTGCGGCAGGTCCTCCACTCCGAGCTTCTCGAAGAGGGCGCGCATGTGGGTCTTGACCGCGTCGACGCTGAGGTGCAGCTCGGCGGCGATCGCCTGGTTGGTCGGCGGCGTGGCGAAGGCGCTCCCGTCCTTGAAGGGACGGCAGAGGGCGACCAGGACACGCCGCTGGCCGGGGGAAACGGTCGCCGCCGCGGGCACCTCGCTCGCCGCCACGGTCGCTTCGGGGGCGCTCTCGCCGGGGCGGCGGAAAAGCACGGTGGTGCGGCCGAAGCGCAGCGTGTCGCCGTCGCGCAGGCGGCGGCGCCCGTCGACCCGCTCCTCGCCGACGAAGGAGCCGTTACGCGAGAGGCCGTCGTCGAGCAGGGTGCACTCGTCGCGCACGACCTCGATCTGGGCGTGCAGGGCGGAGACCTCCTCGTCCCAGTCGAGCCGCAAGTCGGCCGACTCGCCCCGCCCCACCCAGACCGCCGTCGTCCCCTCCTCGACTACGACAATCTGCTGCTCGCCCTCCGCATCGCGGTAAACGAGGAAGGGGCGCCCACCGCGTTCGGCCTCGATCTGTGCCTTCAGCTCCGGGGCGCTGGTCTGGGGCCGCTCAGGGCGCACGGCCCATCCGCAGCCGTGCTTCCGGTGTTCCTTTTACCGCCATAGGCCACATAAGGCACACCGCAAGCTAGGTCTGATCGTTGGCGGCTCGCTCGACCTGGGAGCCGCCGACGATCGCCTCGAGGCCGTCGTCGGCGAAGACGATCCAGGCCTTGTTGCCGCCGTCGTAGTCAGGCGCCCACAGCTTCAGGGTCGCCGGCCGTCCCCACACCGTGACCTCCTCCTCGCCGGTCTGCTCGAGGCCGCGCCAGATGCGGACGAAGGGGTTGCCCTCCCACTCCTCGCCGATCGTCGTCGGCTCGCGATGGCCGGGGTGGACGCGGGTCTGCGGCGGCAGCTCCATCAGCCGCATCACCGAGGCCTGCAGGTCGGCGAAGCCGCTCGCGCCCGGGGCCATCGTCCCGCCGACCGTCCCCTTGAAGAGGACGTCGGCGGTGAAGAGGTCGCTGCCGTTGACGAGGAAAGCGACGTGCCCGGCGGCGTGGCCGGGGGTGGAGATCGCTTCGATCTCGAGCCCGCCCGTGGTCAGCTTCTCGCCGTCGCCGAGCGTCGTCGCCACCTCTTCCTCCAGCTCCGCCGCCGCTTCGGGGTGGGCGACCAGCGGCGGGTTGCCGAGTCGCTGGCGCGCCTCGGCCAAGCCGGCGACGTGGTCGAGGTGGGGGTGGGTGACGAGGACGTGGGTGATCTCGATGCCGTCGCGCTCGGCTCGCTCCAGCAGCGGCGCCAGCTCGTCGTTGCCGTCGATCAGCACGCCCTTGCCACCGGGCCCCTCGGCGACGAGGTAGGCGTTGGACAGCCAGCTCGGGTTCTCGGTCCGCTCGACGATCACGGGCGAGCATCGTAGCCGTACGCCGGAACGGCGACATCGGCTTGGTACCGCTGTGTATGCCGGCCCTATAAATGGCGATGGAGGCGAGCTACCGTGACCGCAGGTTGGTGACCGTCGTCAAGACCCACTACAGAGACCCGGGGCCCGCTCCTTGAGCAAGCGCCCGGTGGGGGCGCTTGCGGGCATAGCCATGACTCTCCTCCTCGCCGCTCCGGCGGCCGGGACCGGGGGGGTGCGCGACGTCGTCGTCGACCGGCCGGGCGCCGCCGCGGCGCGCATCTCGGCCAGCGCGGCGAGCGAGCGCTACTCCGTCAACGACGGCAGCGGGGCGACCATCGCGATCTCCGTCAGCGCCGCCTGCCAGCTCTCCTGCGATGCGGTGGAACCGCAGGGGATCGCGAACTTCATCGGCAGCCTGATCCACGGGCCGGAGATCGGCCTGCTGACGATCCAGCTCAACACGCCGTTCCAGATCGAAATCGATTGCGGCTACGGGGCGCAGGCCTGCTACTACCCCAGCGAAGACAAGATCGTCATCGGTGGCAGCGACACCTCGGCGTACGACGGGGTCAGCCGCGAGTTCGTCCTCGCGCACGAGTACGGACACCACGTCGCCAACCACCGATACAGCCCGGCGCCATTCCCCGCGGCAATCGATTGGGGGCCGCCGCGCTGGGCGAGCCTGGAGCACGTCTGCCAGGCTCGCCGGCGCGGCCTTCTCTTCCCCGGCGACGAGGGCCTGCACTACCGGGAGAACCCCGGCGAGGCCTTTGCCGAGGCCTTCGCCCGCTACCGCTTCCCCGACAGCGCCCCGCGCTGGAAGTGGATCGAGTTCCTGAAGCCCGACGCAAACGCCTTCCGGGCGATCCGCGAAGACACCCTGCACCCGTGGCTCGCCCGCACCAGCTTCCGGCTGCAGGGACGGGCGCCGCCGCGCCGCAGCGGAGGCGCCCTCGAGGCGCTCCGCACCCCCCTCGACGGCACGGTCAGCCTGCGCCCCAACGATCAGCTGCGCCGCCGCTACCAGCTCAGTCTGCTGAGCGCCACCGGCCAGCTCCTCAGCAGCTCCCGCCAGGGCCTCAGCCTGCGCCGCCAGCTCAACTTCACGGTCTGCGGCCAGTCCCGCCTCCGCCTCCTGCTGGAATCGACCCGCCGCTCCGCCGCCCCCTTCCAGCTCCTAGTCCAGCGACCCTGAGATAATCCCCGCACGGGCCACCCCGGCCCATCTCCAGGGGGCGTAGCTCAGTTGGTTAGAGCGCCGGCCTGTCACGCCGGAGGTCGCGGGTTCGAGTCCCGTCGCTCCCGTCTCCGCGATCCGCGATGGGGGTTTGGCGCCGCCTGTTCGAGGTCCTCCGATCCACCGGCCTTGGTAGCGTGCCGGCGCGGAGTGGATCGATAACTTCCGAGAAACTAAGCGATCGTGAGTGCGGCCAGCTGATGGAGGCTGCTCACGAGGCTTCCACGACCGCTTTCGCTCCCTGGTCCGAGTTCCCGGTTGGTGCGGCGCTGCTGACCGATTCCGGCGAGGTGTACCGCGGTTGCAACGTCGAGAATCCCTCCTTTGGACTGACTATGTGCGCCGAGCGGGTTGCGGCCTTCACCGCGCTGGCGGCGTTGGGCCGGGACCGGCTCGCCGTGCGTGCCCTTGCCGTTGCCAACCGCGAGGGCAAGCCGTGCTCGCCCTGCGGTGCGTGCCGTCAGGTGCTGGCCGAGCTCGCCCCAAACGCCATGGTGGTCTTCCAGGACGACACCGGAATCCACCAGGTCCCGATCGAAAGCCTGCTTCCACACCAGTTTGACCCTTCGGAGTAGGGGCGCGCCATGGACCAACTGCTCAAGCTCGCCTCTCAGCTGACGAAGCGACTGCGCTCCACCCAAGCCGCCATCGTCCTCGTCCTCGTGGTGCTCGGGCTGATCGCGATTCAGCTTGCGGGGGTAGCGAGCGCCTTTCCGTACTTTCTCGTCGTGGCGGGGGTGGCGATCGTCATCGTCCTCATCCTGCTGGTGCTCGATCGGATCGACAGCTCTGTGTCGGTCAAGGGTTTGGACGAAGGAGACCGCGCCGCCGTTCGGGCTGTGCTCTCCGCGGCGCGTGACGAGGTCGCGAGGATCCTGGGAAGCGATCGCGCCCGCTGCCGCGGCAACATCGTTGCGGAAAACAGGCTGCGCCGCCTGCAGATCAGCAGGGACCTGATGGTCAATATGGATGGTGTAGGCGAGTGGCAGATATCGATGCGGCCCGGCCGCGGCAGCGCCGGGGTCGCGTGGAGCACACGGCAGCCCCACGTGGCCATCCATCCCTTCGAAGGGACCGATGGGCTCGAGCCGGACCAAGCGCGTCTTGTCGACCCGGAAGTGCGCTGGATCATCTCGGTGCCGATCCTCGCCGAGGATGGCAAGCCGACCTGGATCGTCAACATCGACGGCAAGGATGCCCGTGGCCGCGAGCAGGTGGAAGCTGCGGTTCCAACTCTCCAAGATCGCGTTTGCCCAGTTCTGCCGTCGTTCGCCGCAAAGGCCTGACCGGCGCTAGCCGAGCAGGGGATGGACGAGCCCGTGCTCGGCGCAGATCGCCGGCAGGCTCTCCATGTCGAACTCGATGTTGAAGCGCTCGCCCAGGGCGGCGGGGTCGAAGCTGCCGTCCTTCGTCGTTCGGTCGAACTCGAGGAAGAAGTGCTCGAACCCGGCGGGGGAGATGATCTCGAGGATGCGAAGAGGCTCGTCGCCAGCATTCCAGAAGGTGTGCCACTGGTCGCGGGGCTTGAAGGCCAGCTCTCCGGCCTCGGCGTAGATCACGTCGTCGCCGAGCAGGGCCCCCATGCGGCCCTCGAGGACGAAGCTGTACTCGTCGACGCCCTTGTGGCGGTGGCGGGGGGCGCAGAGAGACCGCGGCGGGACGGGGTGTTCGACCAGGGAGAAGCCGCCTCCCGATTCCTCGCCGAAGACCAGGAAGCGGGCGTCGCAGCCGCCGAGCTGGGCGAGGGGGCCATCGGTCGGCCCTACCTTGCGGGGGCCCTGGGAGGCGTCGAAGCGGCTGAGGGTCTCGGTGAGATGAGCTGCGGACATGGCGATCTCTCTCCTTTTGATTGAACGGTGATGTGCGATGAAGCTAGCAGCAGCCGACCGGTGTGTCAAACTTCATCGAACAGAGATGTCTACTCAAACCAGCCAAGCCTCCAAGCGCAAGTACCGCAAGCGGCGTCGCGCCGAGCTGGAGGAGGAGACCCGGCTTCGCATCACCGAGGCGGCGGTGGCCCTGCACGGGTCGCTCGGCCCGGCGCGGACGACGATCAGCGCGGTGGCCGAGCGCGCCGGCGTGCAGCGCGCCACCGTCTACCGCCACTTCCCCGACGAAGAGGCGTTGTTTGGCGCCTGCTCTGCGCACTGGCGGGCGCAGCACCCGCTGCCGGACCTGGCGGAGTGGGCGGCGGTCGAGGACCCCTCCGAGCGCCTGCGTCTCGCCCTGACCGGGCTCTACGCCTGGTATGAGCGGGGCGAGGGGATGCTGGAGAAGACCACGCGCGATGCCCCGCTGGTGCCGGCGATGCGCGCCGCCGTGGAAAGCATGGGCGGCTGGTTCGCCGAGGCCATCGCGATCATCCTTCGCGGTCGCCCCGAGCGCGGCGCCCGCCGCCGCCGGGTCGAAGCCGCGATCGGCCACGCCGTCTCCTTCCCGACCTGGCGCTCCCTGGTTCGCGAGCAGGGCCTCGCCCGCGCCGAAGCGGTCGAGCTGATGTGCGGGCTGGTCGCCGCCGCCGGCAAGTGAGCCGGCTATAGCATCGGCCCATGGAGCTGGGGGGCGATACGAAAGCGGTGCTCCTGGCCGCGGCCCTGATGTTCCTCTGGGCTCTGCTGCTCGGAGTATGGAAGTACCGCCAGATCGTCGAGTCCGAGGAGAGCGCGGCCCATCCATACGTGGACATCGCCCACCGGGCCGCGCTGCTCTACAGCTTTGCCCTGCTGCTGGTCGCCACCTTCGTCGAGTTGAGCGGATGGAGCTCGCTGGTCAACCTGCTCGCCGCCGGCGCGATGACCTTCTACTTCTACGCCGCGGTCGCCGGTTACGTCTGGCACGGGTGGCGGCGTGACACCGACAACCAGTTCCGCGACCCGATCCCCGGCCTGCACGGCTTCATGGTCGCGCTGATGGTCACCGAGATCGGCGGTTGGTTGGTCCTGATCGCCGGCTTCGCCGACGCTCAGATCCTCTGAGCGATGAAGACGATCTTGTTGTGGCGCAGTTCGTCCGCTGGCTGCTGCAGCACCGCGTCGTGGTCGTGGCCGAAGACGTCGAGGCACTCGAGGCCGACCTCGTCCAGGATCCTCAGCACGTCCTCCTGCGGGTGGTGCCGCTGGCGATGCACGTGCGTTTCGATCGCCTCGCCGCCGCCCGCCTCGGTGACTTCGAGTCGGCCCTCGCAGATCGAGCGAGCGGGCGCGTCGGACGGAGCCTGGCCGCTCCAGACGAAGCGTCGGCCGGCGCGCTCGATTTCCTCGGTTTCCGCGAAGAACTCGCGGTAGGTCCGCAAGGTGTTGACGTCGAACAGGAGCAGCCCGTCGGGGGCCAGGTTCGCCCTCATGCCGCTCAGCGCCGCCGCCAGGTCCTCGGCGCTGAGCAGGTAGTTGACGGCATCGTCAAGCGCCCAGACGAGGTCGAACTCGCCGAACACGGGCAGCTCCCGCATGTCCGCCACGCTCAGTTGCGCCGCATCGCCGCCCTTGGCCCGGGCCAGCTCCAGCATCGACGGCGAGATGTCGCACGCGGTCACCTTCCAGCCTTTCTCGAGCATCGAGAGAAAGCTCCGCCCGGTGCCGCAGCCGACGTCGAGCAGGCGATCGCCGCTGAGCCCGTGCCGTTCCAGCTGCGGTAGAAGATTGCCCAGCCACAGCTCATAGTCGTGGTGGGCGGTGAACTCGTCGTAGACGGGAGCGATCGCCTCGTAGGCCTCCTCGGCCCACTGGCTCCCTGACTTTGCCGCCGCCATCATGCCCTTCGAGACCGTCCAATCGTTAACAAAGTTTCATTGCTCAACTTTGATAGTTTGTTCGACCATCGTGCAGGTTCGGGATCTGACCAACCGAGCGAAACGGGGAGCGGCAACCGGTGACGGCTGGGAGTGGAACGACGCCCACCGAGTATGTCTGCGCCTTGCCTATCGCTACGCGAGGAACCCCAGCGAGGCGGAGGACATCGCCCAGGATGCCCTGCTGCGCGCCTGGCGGCGACGGTCCACCCTGCGCGATAGTGGGAGCCGCAAGCAGTGGCTGGCGACGATCGTCCGCAACGAGGCGTTCCGGCAGCACGCACGCCTGCGCCCCGACCCGGTGGACACGATGGAGAACGACGTGGGCGTCGATGACGAGCGAGTGATGGCGACGGTCGAGCGGGCCGACATCCACGCCGCCCTCGACCGCCTCAACGAGCGCGACCGGCAGCTGGTTCGCCTGCGCTACGAGGAGGACCTGACCCAGGCAGGCATAGCCCGCCGCCTGGGGATCCCGGAAGGGACGGTCAAGGTCCGCCTGCACCGCGTGCGCGACAAGCTCCGGCGCGAGATCGATCTCATCTAGCAGGGGGCGGGGACAGGGGGGTCGATGGCCGGCGGAGGCGCCCCGGTCGTCGACCGCTATCCGGTCGCCGCTTTGCGCATTTCCTCGGCGGCGGCGCGGGGCCCGA
>DASVWY010000015.1:0-17252 GCA_036392975.1 Solirubrobacterales bacterium
ACTACCGCGAGCAGGGTGGCCAGGACGTGCTGCTGTTCATCGACAACATCTTCCGCTTCGTCCAGGCGGGCTCCGAGGTCTCGGCCCTGCTCGGGCGGATGCCCTCCGCGGTCGGCTATCAGCCGACGCTGGAGACCGAGATGGGCGGGCTGCAGGAGCGGATCACCTCGACCGACCGCGGCTCGGTTACCTCGATCCAGGCGGTCTACGTGCCGGCGGACGACCTCACCGACCCGGCCCCGGCCTCGGTGTTCGCCCACCTCAACGCGACGACGACGCTCTCGCGGGCGATCTCCGAGAAGGGGATCTACCCGGCGGTCGACCCGCTCGACTCGACCTCGACGATCCTCAAGCCCGAGGTCGTCGGCGAGGACCACTACCGGACCGCGACCGAGGTGCAGGAGGTGCTGCAGCGCTACAAGGAGCTGCAGGACATCATCGCCATCCTCGGCATCGACGAGCTCTCCGACGAGGACAAGCAGACGGTCTCGCGGGCGCGCAAGATCGAGCGCTTCCTCTCGCAGCCGTTCTTCGTCGCCGAGCAGTTCACCGGCCGCAGCGGCGAGTTCGTGCCGGTGGCGGAGACGGTCCGCGGCTTCCGCGAGATCCTCGACGGCCAGCACGACGAGCTGCCCGAGGGCGCCTTCTACATGAAGGGCGGCATCGATCAGGTCACGGCCGACGCCGGCGCAGCGGCGGCCGCATAGGAGCCGACTTGGCAAGCGAGGCCAAATTCGAGGTCGAGGTCCTCACCCCGGAGGGGGAGGTCTTCAACGGCGAGGTGCGCCAGGTCTCGACCCGCACCGCGGGCGGCGAGATCGGCATCCTCGCCAACCACGCCCCGCTGCTGGCGGCGCTGAGGCCAGCGGAGCTGCGGCTCCACCTCTCGGAGTCCGAGACCGTGCGCTACGCGCAGGCGCACGGCTGGCTGCAGGTGTTCGGCAACCAGGCGAGGCTGCTGGTCGAGGAGGTGCTGGCGCCGGACGAGCTCGACGCCGGCACCCTGAAAGAGCAGCTGGCCGACGCCGAGCAGCGGCTGTCGGAGGCCGAGGAGGGCAGCGGTGCCAGGGGGCGGGCGGAGAAAGATCGCGACCGGGCCGAAGCGTTTCTCGCTATAGCGGAGGGATGACACCGGCTCGCCTCTCTTGATGCCTCTGCCGATGCACGAGAAACCTTGAAGGTCTAGCGTGCTGCGCTTGGAAGCTGAGGCCCCTCTTAGAAGCAACCGGACCCCCTGTCGGGAACGCTTCCGATGAGCGACGAACTTGTCGCGCTAGCCACCCGGCTGATCGGCTACGACACCTCGGAGGCAGACGGGGTGCTGGAAGCCGCCGGGTTTGTCGAGGGCTGGTTGGAGGCGCGGGGGATCGAGGCGGCGACCGACGAGATCCGCGGCCTGCCGGTGCTGCGGGCGGAGGTGGGGCCGGCCGATGCGCCGACGGTCGTCCTGCACGGTCACCTCGACGTGGTACCGGCCAAGCGCGAGCAGTTCGAGCCGCGGGTCGAGGACGATCGCCTCTACGGGCGCGGCGCCTACGACATGAAGGGGGCGCTGGCGGCGATGCTGCTGAGCACGGCGGCGATGCGCGAGCAGGACGGCGTCCGGGTGCGGCTCGGGATCGTCGGCGACGAGGAGTCCGAGGAGGCCGTCGAGCGGGGCAGCGACCATCTGGTCGACAGCGGCTTCGTCGGCGACTTCGCGATAACCGGCGAGCCCACCGACCTGCAGATCGGGGTCGAGGCGAAGGGGGTGCTGGCGCTGCGGCTGGAGGTGAGCGGAGTCGCCGCCCACGGCGCCACCCCGTGGCTGGGCGACAACGCGGTGCTGAAGGCGCACGACGTTTTCCGCAGTATCGAGTCGCTACCGTTCGCACGGCACAGCTCGGAGCTGTTCGACCGCCCCTCGATCAACCTCGGCCGGATCCTGGGTGGCGACGCGCTCAACAAGGTGCCCGACCGATGCGCGATCGACGTCGACATCCGCTACCTGCCCGATCAGGACCCCGAGACCGTGCTGGAGCAGGTGCGCGGGCTGGCCGACGCCGAGGCGACGGTCCTCTTCGCGCGGCCACCGGCGGTGGTCGACCGCAACCTGCCCTTCCTGCGCGGGCTGCGCGAGGCGGTCACCGCCCACCACGGCGGCGAGCCGATGAGCGTCGGTCGCGACGGCGCCTCCGACGCGGTCTCGTTCCTGCGGGTGGGGGTGCCCGCGGTCGAGTTCGGTCCGGTGGGAGAAGGTCACCACGGACCGGCCGAGTGGGTCTCGATCCCCTCGCTGGAGTCCTACCGGCAGACGCTCGACTCCTTCCTGCGCGCGATCCCGGAACGGCTCGGCGATGACGGCGCCGGTTGAGCAGCCCTTCAAGAAGCCGCCGCCCTCGGGCGACGGCACACCGGCCCCGAAGCCGAAGCGCTACTGGTGGCGGTTCACGCTCGCTTCGCTGACGATCGTCGCGGTGACCGCGACGGCGACCGCGACCAGCATCCTCCTCTACGTCGGCAGCATCGCCGACGCCCTCTCCCACAACAATGTCCTCAAGGACAAAGTCGACCGCATCCTCGCCAACACTCAGGGCGGCGACCCGCAGAACATCCTCATTCTCGGCTCCGACAAGCGCGCTTCCGAACCGGAAGACCCCGGCCGCTCCGACACGACGATGCTGCTGCGGCTCGACCCGAACAACGACGCGATCGCGCTGATGTCGATCCCGCGCGACCTCGAGGTCGAAATCCCGGGGGTCGGCACCGACAAGTTCTCCTCCGCCTTCGCCTACGGCGGCCCGAAACTGACCCTGCGGGTGGTGAAGGAACTCACCGGCCTACCGATCCACCACGTCGTCAACGTCGACTACCTCGGCTTCGTTCGCGCCGTCTACGCGATCGGCTGCGTATACGTCGACGTCGACCGGCGCTACTACCACTCCAACGTGGGGGTGCCGCCCTCCGAACAGTATTCGGAGATCAACGTCCAGCCCGGCTACCAGCTGATGTGCGGGAAGAGGGCGCTGGAGTACGTGCGCTTCCGCCATACGGACACCGACCTGGTGCGGGCGGCGCGGCAGCAGGACTTCCTCAGCGCCGCTCGGGCGCGGGTGCCGATCGCCGACCTCGTGCTCGGCACCAACGACCTGATCGAGATCTTCACCGAATACACCACCTCCGACATCAGCGACAAAGAGACGATGCTGGAAGTGCTGAAACTGTTCGTCGCCTCGCGCAACGCGACGATCAACGAGGTCGACTTCCCGGCCGAACTGGGGCCGAGCTTCGTCTACTCGACGCCGACTGCGATCGCCGGCGCGGTCGACCAGTTCCTCGGCATCGAAGCCAGCGGCGGCCCGCGTGGCTCGCTCGAAGAGGCGGACGGACAGTCGAAGTCGAAGGGCAAGAAGGGCAAAAAGGGCGGCGGCAAGCAGAAGCAGAAGCAGAAGAAGCCGAAGCTGAGGGCGAAGCCACCGGGCGACGACGGCCTTGCATCCGCCGCCGAAGCGGGGCAGGCTGAGGCGAAGATCGTCGCCCGCAAGGTCAGCCACGGCTTCCCCGTCTTCTACCCGACGCGGTTGCCGCCCGGCGCCGCTTTCGAGGAAAGCAACCCGGAACTGCACATCCAGGATCCGCGCGTCTACCACTTCAAGGACACCGACGGCGACCGCCACGGCGCCTACCGGATGGTGCTGACGCTGGAACTTCCCGACGGCGTCCACTACTTCGGCGTGCAGGGGATCCAGGGCTGGAGCGACCCGCCGATCCTCAGCGGCCCGAGCATCACCGAAACGATCCGCGACCGCGAGTACGAGATATTCCTCGACGGCGACCGGATCAGGCTGATCGCCTGGCACCGCGGCGACAACACCTACTGGGTGGCGAACAGCCTGCTGCGGGTGCTGACCAACGACCAGATGATCGGGATCGCGCGCTCGGCCAAGGTGAAGATCCCCAATCAAAAGCCAAAACGTAGGAAGGGGCGGTCTTGAACGCAGACAGAGAACCGGTTGGCGTGGTGGGGGTCGGTTGGGTCGGCCTGGTCACGGCGGCATGCTTCGCCGAGCTCGGCCACCCGGTCGTCGCTCGCGACATCGTCCCCGAGAAGGTCGAGGCTCTCTCGCGCGGCGAGATCACCATCCACGAGCCGGGCCTGGACGAGCTCCTCACCCGCAACGCCGAGCGGCTTACCTTCACGACCGACATGGACGAGCTGCTCAGCGGCGCCAGGCTGCTCTTCGTCTGCGTCGACACTCCGCCGACCCGCTCCGGCGACGCCGACCTCTCGCGCGTTCGCGCCGTCGTCTCCGAGCTCAGCGCCGGCGGCGACCACGTCCTGGTGATGAAGAGCACGGTGCCGGCCGGCACCGGCGAGTCGATCCGGCGCGAACTGGCGGGCCTTCCCTACGTCTCCTGCCCCGAGTTCCTCAAGGAGGGCTCGGCGGTCGAGGACTTCATGCACCCCGACAGGGTGGTGATCGGGGCCGATCCCGGCAACGAGCAGGCCGCCGACGCCGTGGCGGCGCTCTACGAGCCGCTGGGCGGCGAGGTCGTCCGCACCGACGTCGCCAGCGCCGAGATGATCAAGCTCGCCTCCAACGCCTTCCTCGCGACCAAGATCTCCTTCGTCAACGAGATCGCCAACGTCTGCGAGGAGGTCGGCGCCGACGTCGCCGAGGTGGCGCGGGGGATGGGCCTCGACCAGCGGATCGGCTCCTCGTTCCTGCGGGCCGGGATCGGCTACGGGGGCTCCTGCTTCCCGAAGGACGTCTCGGCGCTGAAGATGCTCGCCGGCAACACCGGCTACCACTTCCAGCTGCTGAACGCGGTGATCGAGGTGAACGAGCTGCAGAAGCGGCGGGTGGTCCAGAAGCTGCTCGGGCACCTCGGCTCGCTTGTCGGGAAGCGGGTGGCGCTGCTCGGCCTCGCTTTCAAGCCGGACACCGACGACATGCGCGAGGCGTCGAGCCTGGTGCTGGCGGCGCGGCTGCAGGGCGAGGGGGCCGAGGTGGTGGCCTACGACCCGGTCGCCGCGGGGGCGGCTCGCGATCTCCTCGACGGGGTCGAGCTGCGCGATTCGGCGCTGGAGGCGCTCGATGGCGCCGACGCCGCCGTCCTGGTCACCGAGTGGGGCGAGTTCGCCGAGTTGGACTGGGCCGAGGCGGCGGGGCGGATGGCGCGGCCGCTCCTGGTCGACGGCCGCAACTTCCTCGACGCCGATGCCCTGCGGGCGGCTGGCTTCGAGTACGAGGGCATCGGCCGTCAGAGCGCGGGTGACCAGCGCAGCTCGGCGTCCTCGGTCGCTCGCGTGCAGAGCACGCCACGCTCCCTGCGTCCTTGATCCGCTTGGTCACCCACGCTCTGATCGCATGCAAGCAATCGTCTTAGTCGGAGGAGAAGGCACTCGGCTTCGGCCTTTGACCGAGACGGTGCCAAAGCCGGCGTTGACGCTGGTCGACCGGCCCTTTCTCGCCTACATGATCGAGTGGCTGGCCGCTCACGGGGTGAGCGAAGCGGTGCTCGCCTGCGGCTTCCTGCCCGAGGTGCTGCGGAAGGCGCTCGCCGGCGAGGAGGAGCGAGCGGGGGTGAGGATCCGCTATGTGGTCGAGCCGGAGCCGCTCGGCACGGCGGGGGCGATTCGCTTTGCCGCCGATTCGCTCGGCGAGGGGCTGGAGGACCGTTTCCTCGCCCTCAACGGCGACGTGCTGACCGACCTCGACCTGAGCGCATTGCTGCGCGCCCATCGCGAACGCGACGCTGCCGCCACCATCGCCCTGCACCCGGTGCAGGACGCCGCCGCGTACGGCCTCGTGCGAAGCGGCGAGGACGGCGAGGTGCTCGAGTTCCTCGAGAAGACGGGGGAGCGGGCGCCCGGCGAGGTGAACGCCGGGATGTACGTGCTCGAGCGCTCGGCTCTGGACCTTGTTCCGGCCGGGCGAAACGTCTCGATCGAGCGCGAGGTCTTCCCCCGCCTGGTCGGCCGCGGGCTGCACGGGCTGCGGCTCGACGGCTACTGGATGGACATCGGCACCCCGGAGCGTTACCTGTGGGCGAGCTGGGACATCCTCGAAGGGCGGGTGCGGACGCGGGTCGAGCCGCGCGCCGCGGGCGTGCTCGTCGCCGCCGGCGCCGAGGTCGCCGCGGATGCGATCGTCGGGCCCCGCGCGGTTCTGGGAAGCGGATGCCGGGTCGGCAGCGGGGCCGAAGTCCGGGAATCGGTCCTGCTGGACGGCTGCGCGGTCGGCGATGGCGCACGGGTGCTGAGGTCGATCCTCGCGGCCGGGGCCGAGGTGGCAGCCGGGGCGAAGGTCGAGGGCGCCGTCGCCGCGGCCAATGAAAGAGTCCCCGCCTGAATGCTCGACGACGTCCTCGCGATTCCAGACCATCTGCGCGACGCCCTCTGGCGGGTCGAGTCGGCGCGGATTGCCCCGGTCGATTCGGCCGGCGTCCTGGTCTGCGGGATGGGGGGCTCGGCCGTCGGCGGAGACCTCGCGGCCGCGGCGCTCGCGGATCGCCTCCTCCGGCCCCTGTTGACGAGCCGCGCCTACGAGCTGCCCGCTTGGATAACGCCCGAATGGACGATTCTCTGTTCGAGCTACTCGGGTGAAACCGAGGAGACGCTCGCCTGCTTCGAGGCCGCCGGCGAGCTGGGTGCTCATCGCGTTGCGGCCACCACCGGTGGCGGCCTTGCCGAGGCTGCCCGAGCGGCCAAGGTCCCTGTCATCGGCCTGCCCGGGATCCTGCGCGCCCCCCGCACCGCGGTCGCCTACATGTTCGCGATCACGGCCGAGGCCGCGGCGCTGGCCGGCACGGCGCCGAGCATTCGGGCCGAGATCGAGGCAGCGGCCGTGGCGCTGGAGGGACGGCGCGAGGAATTGCGACAACTCGCGGTGGAGGTGGCGGGCAGGCTCGAGGGCATGTTGCCGGTGGTCACGGGGGCCGGCCTCGGTGCCGCTGCGGCCCGCCGCTGGAAGACCCAGCTCAATGAGAACGCAAAGCTGCCGGCCTTCTTCTCGAAGCTGCCCGAGGCCGATCACAACGAGCTCTGTGGCTGGGCCGGCGCCGCGGCGGTCGGGGCGAGACTGGCTGCCGTATTGCTGGAGGATCGGGACCAGCATCCGCGCCAGCGGAAACGATTCGACCTGACGGCGCAGGCGATCGAGGCCGACGGCGCCCCGGTGATCCGGATCGAGACTCTCGGCGAGAGCCGCACCGAGCGCCTGCTCTGGGCGGTGATGCTCGGCGACCTGGTCTCGCTCGAGGTGGCCGCTGCGCGCGGCGTCGATCCGCTCCCGGTCGACTCGATCGAGAACCTGAAGGCAGCCCTGGGGCGCCTCTAAGCCCGTGCTTCGCTGCCCGAGGGCGACTTGAAGCTGGCGACGGCGATCGTCGTCTCAATCGCCTCCTCGTCGGTGCCGGCCAGGCGCTTGGCGCTTTCCTCCTGGGCGATCGTGACCTGATCCAGAGCGCTGGCGATCGCGGCGGAAACCTGCTGCAGTCCCTGTCGGTCCAGGGCCATCGACATGCAGCCGAGCCGATCTGTTCGGCGCTCGCCGGGAGCCCCTAAGCCCGCAATCTCGCGGTCGACGATCGCCCGCAGGACGCCTGCCGAGGGATGCCCGAACGTCGATGGGGCGATGCGCTGCTGCGAGATCCGCCTGCGGGCGGGGGACGCCAGCGGGGTCAGCTCGTAGACGCACTGGTCGCCGCGCCGCCGCCGTGCGACTCCCGCCGGCTGCAGGCACCCCGTGACGCGCATCACGCCGACGTGGTAGGCGACGACTCCGAGGCTCTCGTCGAGCGTGGTCGCCAATTGGCTCGGGCTGGCCGGACGCTCCGCGACGGCGTCGAAGATCCGAATGCGCATCGGATTGAGGAGCGCTCTGACCAACTGCGTGTCCACCGAAGCTTCCTTTCTGATCTCGTTGAATACGGAAAGTTTCGACCCGCAATCGGTAATTCTTGCGTAACAGGCCGTTAACTTGCTGGCGCCCTCCTGCAATTCGCGGGAAAAAGATGCTCCCGAGGCGGTCTATCTGCGTATCCTTCCCAGGCTCGGAGTCCGAAAAAGAGAAAGGAACAGATGGCAACCGCCGCCTCCAACTACGACATCGCCGATATCGCCCTGGCCGACGCCGGCCAGAAGCGGATCGAGTGGGCAGACCGTCAGATGCCGGTCCTTGGGCAGATTCGCGAGCGCTTCGAGCGAGAGAAGCCGCTGGAGGGAATCCGGATGGCCTGCTGCCTGCACGTCACCACCGAGACGGCGAACCTGGTCCGCACCCTGATGGCCGGTGGGGCCGAGGTGGCGCTCTGCGCGTCGAACCCGCTCTCGACCCAGGACGACACGGCGGCGGCGCTGGTCGATCGCTACGGGGCGGAGGTCCACGCGATCAACGGCGAGGACAACGACACCTACTACCGCCACATCGAGACGGCCGTCGACAAGCGCCCGCACATCACGATGGACGACGGCGCCGACGTGATCAGCGTGCTCCACGGTCAGCGCCCGGAGCAGCTCGCGGAGGTCTACGGTGGCACCGAGGAGACGACCACCGGCGTGATCCGGCTCGAAGCGCTGGAGGCGGAGGGCAAGCTCGGCTTTCCGATCGTCGCCGTCAACGACGCCGACACCAAGCACTTCTTCGACAACCGCTACGGCACCGGCCAGTCGACCCTCGACGGCGTGATCCGCGCCACCAACGTCCTGATCGCGGGGCTGCGCGTGGTCGTGATCGGCTACGGCTGGTGCGGCAAGGGCGTGGCGATGCGGGCCAAGGGCCACGGCGCCCACGTGATCGTTTGCGAGGTCGACCCGCTGCGGGCGCTGGAGGCGGTGATGGACGGCTTCGACGTGATGCCGGGCATCGAGGCGGCCAAGCAGGGGGACGTCTTCATCTCGGTCACCGGCAACCGCGACGCCGTCGCCGGCGAGATGTTCGACGTGATGAAGAGCGGCGCGATCGTCTGCAACTCGGGCCACTTCGACGTCGAGATCAACAAGGGAGACCTCGACGCGCGGACCGAGTCGACCTACGAAGCACGGCCGCTGGTCGAGGGCCACCGCCTCACGGACGGGCGCGAGATCTTCCTGCTCGCCGAGGGCCGCCTCGTCAACCTGGCGACCGCGGAGGGCCACCCGGCGGCGGTGATGGACATGAGCTTCGCCAACCAGGCTCTGGCCGCCGAGTTCATGGTCAAGAACCACGAGACCCTGGAGACCAAGGTGCATCCGGTCCCGCGCGAGATCGACAAGGAGATCGCCCGCCTCAAGCTGGCCTCGAAGGGAATCGAGATCGACGGCCTGACGGACGCCCAGTCGAAGTACCTGGCGAGCTGGGACCAAGGCACCTGAGCCGATGCGGGCGATGATCCTCGCGGCCGGGCTGGGAACCCGGCTGCGGCCGATCACCTACCGGATGCCGAAGCCGATGGTGCCGGTCCTGAATCGGCCGATGATGGAGCACATCGCGCGGCTCCTCGCCCGCCACGGCTTCCGCGAGACGATCGCCAACCTGCACTGGTTCCCGGAGACGATCGAGGGCCATCTCGGCGACGGCTCGAGATTCGGCATCGATCTCTCCTACAGCCACGAGCGACAGCTGCTGGGCACCGCCGGAGGGGTGCGCGCCGTCGCCGACTTTCTCGGCGATTCCTTTCTCGTCGTGGCCGGCGACGCGCTGACCGACATCGACTTCGCCGCGATGCGCGAGTTCCACGAATCGCACGACGGGGTTGCGACGCTGGCGACGAAGCGCGTGGCCGACACGAGCGAGTTCGGGGTCGTCATCGCGGGCGCCGACGGTCGTATCCAGGGCTTCCAGGAGAAGCCCGATCCGGCCGAGGCGCTCTCGGATCTCGCCAACACCTGCATCTACATGTTTCGCTCGGAGGTATTCGAGTTCTTCCCCGACCCGGGTACCAGCAAGGCCGCCGCCGCCGACTCGCCCGCCGGCTTCGTCGACTGGGCGATGGACGTCTTCCCGGCCCTGCTGGAGGCGGATGTTCCCTTCTACTCGCACGAGGTCGACGCCTATTGGAACGACATCGGCAACCTCGACGAGCTCCGGCAGGGGAACCTCGACGCGCTGCGGGGGAGGGTCGCGGTGGACCCCGGGGCGCCGCCCCTGGCCGACGGCGTCTGGGCGGCGACCCCGCTCGACGGCGTCGACGTGACCGCCCCGCTCGTGGTCGGCGCGGACGTCGAGCTGGGGGAGAACGTTCGGATCGAGGGCCCGGCGGTGATCGGAGACGGGTGCCGGGTCGGCGACGGGGCAAACATCCGCGAAGCGATCGTGCTCGAAGGCGCAGAGCTGCCCCCAGGGGCGATTCTCGTCGGCGGCATCGCGGCCCGCATGGCAGAGGCTTGACGAAGTCCTGACATTTGACGCACCACGCGTGCGCGGCGTCCCAGCACGCTGTGCCGGTGGGCATCCTTCACGCCGTCTCCTCCAGCCTTGCGCCGCCGCTCTGCGCCGCCTGCGGCCGCTCCTGCCGTCCCGAGGCAATCGTCTGCACCCGCTGCAGCCGCCGCCTCTCCGCTGTTGCCCCGATCCAAGGCGCCGGCCCCGCGGGCGTCGACCGTGCCTGGTCTTCGGCCCCGCACCAGGCCGTGGCCCGCGATCTGGTCAGCGCCCTCAAGTTCCGCCACCTCCTGCCGGTGGCCGAGCTGATGGCCGATCGCATCCACTGGCTGGCCCCATCGACCCTGTTGAGCGGCGCGATCGTCCCCGTCCCCACCGCCCGCCTCCGCTCCATGTCCCGGGGCTTTGACCCGGCCCTGGAGATCGCGAAGGCTCTGGCGTCCCGCGCGGGGCTGCCGGTCAGCCGATGCCTCGTCCGCACGGGCGGCGGTCGCCAGCTGGGCAGGCGCCGCGCCGAGCGCATCGGCCACCCGCCTCGGATCCATTCCCGCGGCGAGGTTCCTCGCAGCGCGCTCCTCGTCGACGACGTCCTCACCACCGGCGCCACCCTCTCCTCCTGTGCTCGCGCCCTGCGCTCCGCCGGCGTCGTCCGCGTCGTGGCGCTCACATTTGCCAGAAGGCTGTGATCGCCCCTTGCCGCAGCCTGGTCGTGGGCGTAGCATCGTCCCCGACCGACCAAGGAGGCCAGAGATGCGGATCGAGGTTCGTGGGCGCAACGGAGTCGAGATCGACGACGAGCTGCGGGAACACGTGCTGAAGCGTTTCAGCCGGGTCGGCCGGCAGGTTTCGGAGCTGGCAACGCTCGAGATCGAGATCTCCGAAGAGCACAACCCCTCGATCCGTGACAGCCAAGTCGCCGAGGCGACCCTGCGCCTGAAGGGGAAGACCCTGCGAGCTCACGAGGCCTCGCCGGAAATGGCGCACACGATCCACGAGCTGGCCGAGGACATCCGCCGCCAGGTCAAGAAGCACCGCGAGCTGCGGCGCAAGCGGGCGCGGACCCGCCGCTTGGTCAACCGGATGCGGGGCCGGACGGCCGAAACATAGACCGTCGGGAAAGTTCCCGAGCGCTGCCGATCCAGCGCCTCGGGCCTTGCGCCGGGTTTTACACTATTTTTTCTGTCTAAACATGCGCGCCGTGCTTGCCCGCATTCCCGCGTAAGGGCGAGCGGCGCCGGGTCCGGCAAAGCCGGCCCGTCCATCGCAAAGGGGTCTCAAGATGAACCTCAGACTCAAGACACTAGGGGTCGGGCTGCTGCTTGCAGTTGCCATGAGCAGCTCCTCCTCGCCACCAGCGCCAGCTGAAACGGGTGGACACTTCGTGTCCGACGCTCCTAACGGATTCACTTATTTGCAAGGCGTCGAGACCGAAAGCGAGTTTACGCGACTCTACGTGCTCGGTGGCTCCATCAGATGCACAACCGCGACGTACTCCGAGCTGACGGCGTTTGCAACAGAAACCGTGTTGAACTTTTTGCCTACCTATGAAAAATGTTATTACGGCGCTCATGAAGCCGGAAATACTGTCAACGTGACAATGAATGGATGTGAATACTTTTTTACTTTCAGCAAAAAACCTACGAGCGACAACACAGTCTATTTGGAATGCCCGGCTGGGAAAAAAATCGAATTGCACGTCAACTCCGGCGGCTCCTCCGTATGCACACTGTCTATTCCAACGCAAGTGGTAAAAGGCGGGGTGGCCTATACAACATTTACCTTCGAAGGCAAACACGCGATCACAGCGGACGTGACAGTCAGTGAAATCTTTCACGAACGCCACGGCCTTTGTTCGCTCATGGGAACAAACGCAACGAACGGACAGCTTTCGGGCTCGGCGGTGGTGCTTGGCTCGGAAAATGGCAAATACGTGAACATCACAGCGACATGACGCCGGCAGCAGCGGGTATCTAGGCTGGGGGACGATGGCGAGGACTGGCTGTGTCGTCCTCGCCATCTCTTCGAAACGCGGGAACCGCCTTCGCACCGGCTGCTGGGTTGACTGCGGCGTTGCTGGTTCCGCCATAGCTCGCGGGTACTGACCGGCCCGGCGCTGGGCGCGCCCAGGCGATCGCAGAATGCAGCTACCCTTGAGCGATGGCGAACGCAAGGGACATGGTCACCCGCGCGCTGCGCGTGGGAGAGGGGCGGAAGCTCAAGACCTACGACAGGCGTGCTCAGGCGATCAACGAAATCGAGCGCGAGATGGAGCTGCTCGAGGACGGCGAGCTGCGCCAGGAGGCGGACAAGCTGCGCGCCCGCGCCCGCGACGGCACTCCGCTCGACGACCTGCTGCCGGAGGCTTTCGCGCTGACCCGCGAGGCGGCGCGCCGCAGCATCGGTCAGCGCCACTACGACGTGCAGCTGATCGGCGGCATGGTTCTCCACGACGGGGCGATCGCCGAGATGAAGACGGGCGAGGGGAAGACCCTGACCGCGACCCTGGCCGTCTTCCTCAACACGCTGGCCGGCGACAGCGTCCACGTCGTCACCGTCAACGACTACCTGGCCCGGCGCGATGCCGAATGGATGAAACCGATCTACGACACGCTCGGGGTCAGCGTCGCCGCGATCCAGGACTCCGACGATCACGCTGCGCGGCAACTCAAATACGCCTGCGACGTCGCCTACGGCACCAACTCCGAGTTCGGCTTCGATTACCTGCGCGACAACATGGCCGAAGCGCTCGAGCACTGCGTCCAGCGCGGCCACCACTTCGCGATCGTCGACGAGGTCGACAACATCCTGATCGACGAGGCGCGGACGCCGCTGATCATCTCCGGCGCCCCCGAACAGGCCGCCCAGATCTACTACAAATTTGCCCGCCTGGCGCGGAACATGAAAGGCGTCCCGGCCAAAGACCGGCTCAAATCGCTGGGCGAATCGAAAGACACCTCCGAGGCCGACTACGACTACGAGTTCGACGAGAAGCACAAGACGGTGTCGCCGACCGAGCGTGGTGTCAAACGGGCGGAGGAGTTCCTCGGTGTCGACAACCTCTACCTCAGCGAGCACGGCAGTCTCGTCAACCACCTGGTCCAGGCGCTGAAGGCCGAGGCCCTCTACAAGCTCGACAAGGACTACGCGGTGGTCGAAGGCGACGTGATGATCATCGACGAGTTCACCGGGCGCATCCTCGAGGGCAGGCGCTGGTCGGAGGGGCTGCACCAGGCGGTTGAGGCGAAGGAGGGGGTGGCGATCGGCGAGGAGAACCAGACGCTGGCGACGATCACCCTGCAGAACTACTTCCGCCTCTACGACAAGCTCTCGGGGATGACGGGCACGGCGCTGACCGAGGCGACCGAGTTCATGAAGATCTACAAAGTCCCGGTGGTCGAGATCCCAACCAACAGCCCGATGGTCAGGGCCGACCACAACGACCAGATCTTCAAAACCAAGGACGGCAAGTGGAAGGCGGTGCTGGAGGAGATCGTCGCCCGCCACGAACGGGGGCAACCGATCCTGGTCGGCACCGTCTCGGTCGAGGTCTCGGAGATGATCTCCGGCGAGCTGAAGCGCAACGGGATCGAGCACGCGGTGCTGAACGCCAAGCCCGAGCACGCCCAGCGAGAGGGCGAGCGGATCGCCGAAGCCGGTCGCAAGGGCGCGGTGATGATCGCCACCAACATGGCCGGCCGCGGCGTCGACATCAAGCTCGGCGGCGACCCCGAGCACATGGCGCACAAAGAGCTGAAGAAGCAGGGGCTGGAGCCCGGGGTGGACGGCTACGAGGAGGCGCTGGCCGAGAAGATCGCCGAGCTGGAGCCCCAGTGCAAGGCCGAGGGCGAGGAGGTCCGCGAGCTGGGCGGCCTCTACATCTGCGGCACCGAGCGGCACGAATCGCGCCGCATCGACAACCAGCTGCGCGGGCGCTCAGGCCGCCAGGGAGATCCCGGCGAGAGCCGCTTCTTCCTCTCCGCCGAAGACGACGTGATTCGCCTCTTCGCCGGCGACCGCATCTACAAAATCCTCGATCGCCTGGGGCCGGTGGACGAGGAGGGCGGCGAAATGCCGCTGGAGGCGAAGATGCTGACGAAAACCGTCGAGGGCGCGCAGAAGAAGGTCGAGGAACAGAACTTCCTGATCCGCAAGCGGGTGCTCGAGTACGACGACGTGATGAACGAGCAGCGCCGCGTCGTCTACAAATACCGGCGCCAGATCCTCGAAGGGCGCGACATGTCGGACATCGCCCGCGACGAGCTGGAGGGCGTGGTCGAGCGGCTCGTCGACGAGTACACGCCGGGGGACGAGCTGGAGGAGTGGGACATGCCGGAGCTGGAGCAGCAGCTGCGGCAGATTTGGCCGGTCAGCGTCGACGTCGCCTCGATGGCGCCGGAGACGGTCGACCGCGAAAAGCTGAAGGACGCCCTCGACGAAGACGCGATGAACGCCTACGACGAGCGCCAGCAGCAGCTGGGCGAGGAGCTGATGCGGTACCTGGAGCGCTCGATCCTGCTGCAGGTGATCGACAACCGCTGGCGCGAGCACCTCTACGACATGGACTACCTGCGCGAGGGCATCCACCTGCGCGGCTTCGCCCAGATCGACCCCCTCGTCGCCTACAAAAACGAAGGCTTCGCGATGTTCGAGGAGCTGATGCACTCGATCTGGGAGGAATTCAGCAAACTCGTCTTCAACGCCCAGATCGAAATCGATCCCTCGCAGCTGGAGGGGGCCGCCTTCGGCGGCAACGGCAGCGGCGGCGCGACCTCGCTCGACTACTCCGGCGGCACCATGGAGAACCAGCCCTCGGCCCTGCAGCAGGTCGCCGCGGGCGGCGGTGGGGTCGGGATGGCGGCAGCGGCCGCCGGCCCGAGCGGCGGCAACGGCGCCCCGGCGCCGGAGGCGGTCGAGACGGTGGTCAAGGACGAGCGGGAAAAAGACATCGGCCGCAACGATCCCTGCTGGTGTGGGTCGGGCAAAAAGTTCAAGAAGTGCCACGGCGCCTAGCGTCTCTTGACGCACGATCCAGTTAGAGAGTTCATTCGCGCTTTCAACGAGCGGGATCTGGACGCCTTCGCAGCGGTGCTCGATCCCGAGGTTGAGCTGCACTCGATGAAGGGCCTTCGAAAGGGGGTGGAGGCGGCGCGGTTGTGGGCTACGCGGGCGCCGGGTGGGGTGCAGCAGACGATCGAGCTCGAGCATCTCTACGAGGACGGGACCGAGGGAGGGGGAGGGTCGGCCGTGGCGTTGATCAAGCGCGTCTGGCACTGGGACGAAGACGGTTCCGCCGCGGGCGAGGACGAGATGGCCTGGCTTTTCGAGCTGCGCGAGCACAGGATCCGCAGCTGGCGCCCCTTCGAGGACCGCGCCGAGGCGCTGCACGCCGGCGGGTTCGACCACGGCATCGCCGCCGAGTAGTCTGCGGCCATGGCCGAGACCGCCTCAACCGAATCGGTGCCGGCGCGGCTGGCCGAGATCCGCGAGCAGTTGAAGCTGCTTGCGGACTACCTTTGACCCGGCTTCGCTGAGGGAGGAAGCCGAGCGGCTGGAAGAGCAGATGGGCCGGCCCGGTTTCTGGGACGACCAGGAGGCTGCTGCCCGCACCAGTGCCGCGCACGCGCGGGCCCAGCGCAAACTGAAGACGTTCAGCGAGCTCGAGTCGGAGGTCGGCGACCTCGACGAGCTGGCGGAGATGGCGGTCGGGGACGAGGAGATGGCCGCCGAATTGGCGACGCAGCTGGGCTCGGTCGAGCGGCGGCTGGCGGAGTTGGAAGAGGCGCGCCTGTTCAGCGGCGAGTACGACGCCGGGGACGCGGTCGTCTCGGTCCACGCCGGCGCCGGGGGGACCGATTCCCAAGACTGGGCGGAGATCCTGCTGCGCATGTACCTGCGCTGGGCCGAGGCCCGCGGCTTCGAGGTCGAGATGAAGGAGGCCTCGCCGGGTGAGGAGGCGGGTTTGAAGTCGGCGACCTTCGTCGCCCGCGGTGAGAACGCCTACGGGCTGTTCGCCGCCGAGCGCGGCGTTCATCGCCTGGTGCGGATCTCCCCCTTCGACTCCTCCGCCCGGCGCCACACCAGCTTCGCCCAGGTCGACGTCGGCCCCCTGGTCGACGAGGGGGTCGAGGTCGAGATCGACGACGCCGACCTGCGCGTCGACACCTACCGCGCCTCGGGCGCAGGCGGCCAGCACGTCAACAAGACCGACTCCGCGGTGCGGATCACCCACGTGCCCACGGGCGTCGTCGTCCAGTGCCAGAACGAGCGCTCGCAGACCCAGAACAAGGCGGTGGCGATGCAGCTGCTGCGCTCGAAGCTGATCGAGCTGGAGGAGCGCAAACGGGCCGAGACGCTGGCCAAGGAGCGGGGCGAGGTCAAGGAAGTGGCCTGGGGCTCGCAGATCCGCAGCTACTTCCTGCACCCCGACCAGCGGGTCAAGGACCACCGCACCGGCCACGAGGCGGGCGACGCCCAGCGCGTCCTCGACGGCGACATCGACGACTTCATAAGGGATTACCTGAACAAGACCGCGGCCTCGTCGGCCGGCTAGCTGGAACGAGGGTTATGGGCGGCGACGGCCAGGGGATCGCGGTGGAAGGGCTGAGCTACCTGGAGCGTGCCGCCACGGCGGAGCCGGACGGCCTGCTGGTGCTGCACCACGGACGCGGGACTGAAGAGCGCGACCTGCTCGGCCTCGCCGAGCTGCTCGATCCAGAAGGCCGTCTGCTCGTAGTCACCCCCCGGGCGCCGCTGCGGCTGCCGGGATCGCCCGGCTACCACTGGTACCTCAAACGTCGCGTCGGCTATCCGGACCCCGGCAGCTTCCGCGCCGCTCGCGCGGCCCTCGCCGCCCTGCACGACGGGCTCTGGGAGGCGACCGGGGTCGGTCCTCCTCGCACCGTCCTC
>DASVWY010000016.1:0-2184 GCA_036392975.1 Solirubrobacterales bacterium
TGTTCAACTACCTCTGCCAGGTCCTTATCGCCCCGCCCGCTGAGACAAAGAACATCGAAGCCGTCCCCCCCGCCGTTCTCGAGCAGCCATGCGATCGCGTGTGAGGACTCGAGCGCGGGGATGATCCCCTCCAGTCGGGCCAGCTCGGCGAAGGCGGCAAGCGCGGCTTTGTCCGTGACCGCGGTGTAGGTGGCGCGGCCGCTGTCGCGCAGGTGGGCGTGCTCCGGGCCGACGCCGGGATAGTCGAGGCCGGCGGAGACCGAGTGGGCCTCGAGGATCTGCCCCTCTTCGTCGGCGATGATCGAAGAGAGCGAGCCGTGCAGGACGCCGGTCGTCCCCGCCCCCAGCGAGGCGCCGTGGCGCCCGCTCTCCAGCCCCTCGCCCGCCGCCTCGACCCCGATCAGCGCCACCTCGGCGTCGTCGATGAACGGGGTGAAGATCCCGATCGAGTTGGAACCGCCGCCGACGCAGGCGATCACCCGCGCCGGCAGGGCGCCCTCGGCGTCGAGCGCCTGGGCGCGGGTCTCGTCGCCGATCACCCGTTGCAGGTCGCGCACGAGGGCAGGAAAGGGGGCCGGGCCCACCGCCGAACCGATGACGTAGTGGGTCGTCTCCACGTTCGCGACCCAATCGCGGATCGCGGCGCTGACCGCCTCCTTCAGGGTGCGAGCGCCAGCCTCGACCGGGACCACCTCCGCCCCCAGCAGGTGCATCCGCTCGACGTTCGGCGCCTGGCGGCGGACGTCCTCGGTTCCCATGTAGACGACACACTCGATGCCGAGCAGGGCGCAGGCGGTCGCGGTCGCGACCCCGTGCTGGCCGGCACCGGTCTCGGCGATTACTCGCCGCTTCCCCATCCGCTGCGCCAGCAGCGCCTGACCGACCGCGTTGTTGATCTTGTGGGCGCCCGTGTGGGCGAGGTCCTCGCGCTTCAGGTAAACGCGACGGCCAGCACGCTCCGAGAGGCGCTCGGCCAGGTAGAGCGGCGTCGGCCGGCCGATGAAGTCGCGGTGCAGCGATGCGAGCCGCGCCTGGAACCGCTTGTCGTCGCGAGCCTCCGTCCAGGCCGCGGTCAGCTCGTCGAGCGCCGCGATCAGCGTCTCCGGCACGTAGCGCCCCCCGTAGGGGCCGAATCTCTCCTCGACGACGCTCACGAAGAAGGGACGCTAGCGCTCTGCGCGGCCTCGAAGAAGGCGGTCATCGCGGCGTGGTCCTTGCGGCCCGGCTCCGCCTCGACGCCGCTGGCGACGTCAACGGCAAACGGGTGCGTCATGGAGATCGCCTCGGCGACGTTCTCCGGACGCAGGCCGCCGGCGACGATCGCCGGAACCTCGGAGCGGTGCTCGCGCAGCAGGCCCCAATCGAAGCTCTCGCCGGTTCCGCCCCACAATCCTTTGCCGCAACGGTCGAAGAGATGGAAGTCGGTCCGCAGCGCCTCCGCCGCGTGGACGTCCGCGGCGGACGCGACATGGATCGCCTTGATCACCTTGACCCCGGTGCGCCGCGCCACCTCCCCGCAGAACGAGGGCCCCTCTTCCCCGTTCAGTTGCACCATCGTCAGCCCAGCGTCCTCAACCGCCCTCGCCACCTCATCCAGCTCCGGATTGACGAACACCCCCACCACCTCGCACTTGCGCCGAAAGGCAGCAGCAATCCGCACCGCCTCTGCCGGCTCGACAGCCCGCGGACTCTCCGAAAAATGGATAAGGCCGATAGCCCACGCGCCAAGCCGCACAGCCTCGGCGGCATCGTCCAGATTGGTGACTCCACAGATCTTGACCCGCATCAACTCAGACTAAGGGACCGGTTGTCCCGCCCGCCCAAACCCGCTCCTCGCGCGGGTGGCGCGGTGGCGGGGGTCCCCCATAGCGGAGGGCGCGCGAAGCGCGTCCGAGCACATGGGGGAGGGCCGCCGCGACAGGACCCGCGCGCCGGCGCGCTATTTCGCAGGCGGCCCGACGGGCCCCGACTGCGTATCTTCGACCGACTCGGGCCGCACGCCAAGCGTGACCGTCACCGTCTTGGTCGACTCGCCCCGCCGCACGGTCAGCTTCATCTCGTCGCCCGGCTCCGCCGCGTCGACCGCGTCGATCACTTCTTCCATGCCATCGACGTCCTTGCCGTCGATCGCGACGACGATGTCGCCGCCGACCCTGATGTTGGCGCCTTCGATCGTCGCCGAGG
>DASVWY010000017.1:0-7296 GCA_036392975.1 Solirubrobacterales bacterium
TCGATCCGCTCCAGCAGCGGCCGCATGTATTTGTGCACGTGGCACTGCCCGGCTCTGATCGTCAAGCCGCGGTTGATCACCGCCCCCATCGGGAACTTGTCGAGGAAGCCACCGTAGACGCCGACGACGGAGACGGTGCCGCCGTTGCGGCAGGCCATGATCGCCTCGCGCAGGGCGTGCGGGCGCTCGGTCTCCATCCTCGTCGCCTGCTTGACCCGGTCGTAGGCGTGGACCATCCCGTGAGCGTGGTGGGCCCCGAGGCCGACGGCGTCGATGCAGGCGTCGGGCCCGCGGCCAGCGGTGATCTCCTTCAGCTCCTCGACCACGTCGGGGAGCTCTTCGTAGTTGATCGTCTCGGTGGCGCCGGCTCCCGCTCTGGCTTTACGAAGCCGGTAGTCGAAGCGGTCGATCGCGATCACCCGCTCGGCGCCGAGCATCTTCGCGCTCGCCGCCGCGAACAGCCCGACCGGACCGGCGCCCCAGATGGCGATCGTGTCGCCGGGGTGGATGTCGCACATCTCGGCGCCCATGAAGCCGGTCGGCAGAACGTCGGAGAGGAAGAGGACTTCGTCGTCGGGCAGGTCGCTCTCGATCTTCAGCGGGCCGACGTCGGCGAAGGGGACGCGCGCCGCCTCGGCCTGGCCGCCGGGATAGCCGCCGAGGATGTGCGAGTAGCCGAAGACGCCGGCAATCGAGTGGCCCCAGAGCTTCTCGGCGCTGCCCGCGTTGGGGTTCGAGTTCTCGCAGAGCGAGTAGAGCTGCGACTGGCAGGCGTTGCAGGCGCCGCAGGCGATCGGAAACGGGACGACGACCCGGTCGCCCGGCCTGAGGTTCTCGACCTCGCCGCCGACGTCGGTCACTTCTCCCATGAACTCGTGGCCGAAGATGTCCCCTTTCTTCACCATCGGCACGTAGCCGTCGTAGAGGTGAAGGTCCGAGCCGCAGATGGCGCTCGAGCTGACCTTGACGATCGCGTCGCGCGAGTTGAGGATCTGGGGGTCCGGGACCTCCTGCACCTCGACCGAGTTGCGGCCGGCGTAGACGGTTGCTTTCACGGTACCTCTCCTTCCTGGCGCGACGGTCGCACGGCGGTGCCGCTCGGTTCCTGGTGCGGCCCCGCGGCCGGCTGCCCCGGTCGTTGCTTGAGGTGGCGGTGGGCGGTGCTGCCCTCGGGGCTCGCCTCGCTGCGGACGACGAAGCCCGTCTCCAGGACCTGCTTGAAGCGGCGCAGGTCGTCCTTCGCCTGCTGGGTCGGCTCCTCGCCGAACAGCTTGGCGACGGCCTCGCCGATCCTGCCGCCCGGCGCCTCGTAGTCGAACTCGACGTGGACCTCGGTCCCCTGATCGCTGGGCGCATCGACGAAGCGGACGGCGCCGGCGTTGCGGATCTCCGATCCCTCGACCGAGCGCCACACCAGCGCTTCGCCCGGCCGGTCTTCGACCAGCTCCGCGTCCCACTCGACCGTGCGCCCGGCGGGCGCCTTCACCCGCCAGTGGGTGCGGCCGCTGCCGTTCCCCTCGATCGACTCGACGTGGTACATGAAGCTCGGCAGGTTTTGGAAGTCCCGCCAGAAGCTGTAGACCTCCTGGCGCGGCTTGCGCACCGTGATTCCGGCCTTGACGTGCATGATTTCGTCCTCCGTCGGTTGCTTGGGCGCGCGGCGCGCTCGCAGCGCCGCGTAGACGTCCAGGGCGGCGATGCCGGCGACGTTGCCGATCGCCGCGATCAGCCTCGGCGTGCTGGCGCGCCTGTCGCGGAAGGCGAGAGCGAGCAGCACCATGTCCTTGGCGTCGCCGGCGGCGCGCATCCAGAGTGCGCGCTGCGGCTGCGGCGCCTCCGCCTCGATCGCCGCGAAGGCGACCAGCTCCCGCCCGCCGACCAGCCGCTGCCAGAGGCGAGCGGTCGCGTCGTCGCGGATCCCGGCAACGCGGTTGACCAGCCCGGGGGCGGCCATCTGCGCCGTCCCCAGCCCGAGGCTGAAGCTGCTGAGGAAGCGGGTCAGCCGCTCATCGGTCCTTGCAGTCCCCACCCTTCACGGTTGCCCGCAGATCGCGAGCCGAAACCCGGCCGACGCCGTTTTTAGGTGTCGGCCTGAAAGATCGCGAGGCCGCCGCGCCTATGCTGCCGAAATGGAGCCGGCACGGATGGTCGGAGCGCACCTCGCGCCGGAGCGGCCGCTGGCGGAGGCCGAGGCGATCGGGGCCGACTGCGTGCAGATCTTCCTCTCGAATCCGCAGGACTGGCGCAAGCCTGAGCCGCGCGAGGACGCCGCCGAGCTGCGCGATTCGACGCTGCCGCTCTACGTCCACGCGCCTTACCTGATCAACGTCTGCTCGCCGCGCTCGAACGTCCGCTACGGGTCGCGCAAGATCCTGCAGCAGACCTGCGAGGCGGCGGCCGAGGTCGGGGCGGCGGCGGTGATCGTCCACGCCGGCCACGCTGAGGACGGCGTCGCCGAGGGCTTCGGCCGTTGGAAGCGGACGTTGGAGATGCTCGAGTCCGAGGTCCCGCTCTACATCGAGAACACGGCCGGCGGCGAGAACGCGGTGGCGCGTCGCTTCGATGACCTCGCCCGGCTGTGGCAAAAGGTCGCCGGGACGGACGCCGGGGTCGAGATCGGCTTCTGCTTCGACACCTGCCACGCCCATGCCGCGGGGGAGGAGCTCGGCGACGCTGTCGAGCGGGTGCGGACGATCTGCGGCCGGATCGACCTCCTCCACGCCAACGACTCGCGCGATCCGTCCGGGACCGGCGCCGACCGCCACGCCAACCTCGGTCGCGGCCAGATCGGCGCCGACGTCCTGCGCGCGATGATCGCCAGCTGCGGCGGCCCGGTCGTCTGCGAGACGCCGGGCAGCGCGGACGACCTGCGCGCCGACCTCGAGTTCGCGCGGGCGGCGCTGCGCGAGGCTCGCCCCGGCTAGCAAGGGGGCAAGATGGCGAGGGCCGGAATCGAACCGGCGACACCACGATTTTCAGAGGGCCAGGACGATGAGGAAATCTGGCCGTGGTTACAGGGGCTTTCTTGATGGGCGGTGAACGCGGCTGCCATTGGCTTCCAGCGGTTTCGGGCGCCTTTGGGCGACGAGACGGGTCACCGTTGCCCAATCGATAAGCAGAGCCATCAATCGATCAAGCTCACCGGAAAACGTGTCCCCGCATTGCGAGCGAGCGGGCCATCGAGTGTCCAAACCTCGGCATCAAGTTGCTCGGCGAGCGCCAGGTAGGCAGCGTCATAGGCCGAATGTCGCTTCAGCTCGACCGCGATCTCCACGGCGCGGGCGTTGTCCGGAGCCAGGTCGAACGTCACGCCGAGCGCGTCGATGATCGCCAATGCTTCCGAAGCGTCCTCAGCAGAAAGACCGTCCTGCACACGCCGGCGCGTCAGCGCGCTGGCGACCTCGTATTGAGTCAGCAACGGCGCGTGCAGCTCGACGCCCTCCGCATCCCAGCGATCGAGCAGCTTGGTTACTGCTTCCGCGTGCGGCTCACGGAGGACCAACGCGAGCAGGACGCTGGCGTCGATGACGACCTTCGCCGTTATGAGCCGCGCTGCTCCAGCTCGCCGCGAGCCTCACGGACCAGCGCGGCAGCATCCACGACCTGTGGCTGACGGTCGCGCAGCGCCGCTGCGCGCTCCATCAGGGCATCGTGCCCAGTAGCGCCTTTCCGCTCGGAGAACCGAACGCCCTCAGCCGCCAACAATGCGCGCTCGGCCTGCTCTTCGCTCCAGCGAGGCGCGTGCTCCAAGACCTTCTCCTTAGCCGTCATGGGACTTCGATTCTAGCTCTGCTTCCGCGCGTTCTAGGTGGCGCGCTCCGGGAAGACTGCAACGCGGCAATTGCCGACGCGATGGGGCTGGTAGGTCGGATAAGCTCGCGTACCAATGAAGGGCGGCAGGCGATTCTGGGGGCGCGGTGGCATGTTGCTTGCCCTACTGGCTCTCCTCGCCATCGTTCCACCGCTGGCCGGGTGCGGCGACTCCAAGAAGGAATCGTTCTTGGAACGAGCCGAAAAGCAGGTCGATGAAGAATGGGAAGAGATGTCGCCCGCCGAAAAACGGGCGGAACTCCGCAAGACCGAACGCAACCAGAGGCGCTGGGAAAAGCAGCAGCGGAAGTGCCCGGAATTTGCTGCTCGAATGACCTACGCGCCCGGGCCGGAAGGCGGGGAAGTCGCAAGCCTCCGTATCGGGTGCGGCGACGTTGGACAGTGGCCGCTGAAAGTCAAGTCCGGGCTGCTCCAATGCGAAGAGGAAGCCACCAGTAGCTTCGTCTTCCAACGGGTTTGGTTCACGGCGCCAGACGGGACCGTCTACGGCGTCAACGGCACTGCCCAGGAAGCGGGCTATCCCGGCATCGACCCGATCTGGAAGAACGACCCCGCCGGATACGGGCTGAAAATCAATATCAGCCCGCTGATCGACCGTGGCCTCAGGCTCTGCGAATCGGCCTAGCGCCTGGCTCTTCATAACCAAGAAGTCCCGGCTAGGTTTGGACCCCGGCCGGGACTCGTTAACGGTCTTGGAGGCGATCTTTAGGAATTCCCTTCACGCGCCGTGCGGCGCTGAAGACCTGACCGGATTGGCGCCGGATCGCCCAGCGGGCCAATCGCCAGTGGCGGCTTGTCCTCCCAGCTCGGGCAGGGGCCGCAAAAAGTAGTGAAGCACGGCTCGTCGGACGGAACGCCTATCCGCCCATCATCACCTTGGTCAGAACTTCAGCAGCGACGTTCTCGCCGATCCCCTGGACCGCGTCGAGCGCGCGCTTGAGCTTGCCCTTCTCCTCCTCGTCGGAGGTAGCGTCGATCTGCGTTTGGAGCGCGGCGACAAGTCGAGCAAGGGCCACTTCTCCGTCAGCCGGCCACCCCGCCAGAAGTTGAAGCGCCTTCTCGGTTGGAACCACCGTCAACGCGCCGGGGAGTCCGTCGATGCTGGCGGTCTCCTGCACATAGCCGCCTTGCTCAAGCACCTCAAACGCGCGGCTGGTATCTGAATCTCCATCCTCGCGCCCGAGCCGCTGATTGACCTGCATCTGCGAAATGTGCTCGCCCGCGGCGGCCTGGGCATACAGCTCAACCACCGCTTGCAGAACCGGCAGGGTCGCATCCCATGCGATCTTCGAGCCTCCGGAACCATCTCCGATTGCATTGTCGGCCCGAGCAATCTGCTCAATGCGTCGTTGCTCCTCTACGACGTGCTTCCCTTGGGCAGTCGGATAGAGCGAGCCGGAGCGTTCCCTGCTCGGCTTGAGGACGACAAGACCGTGCGACTCCAGTTCCTCAAGGTCGGGATAGTCGATCTGTGGACGACCCTCCATCGCATGGTGGTCAAGAAACGTCAGGCCTCCGGACGCGCTGATGTAAACCAAGTCCAGCTTCTGCCCCAGCGCGTTCAGCGTCCAATAGGCATCAACGATCCGCGCCAGAAGCTCAAACTGCTCATCCGTTATTCGCGACACCTGACCCTCCTGTTACCCAGAGCGTTACCCCGGCCTCCTCAGTGGCAGTACCAATTCCCCTCAGAACCTTTAATCCCGCTTCATATTCGCGTCCCGAAGGATGCCGCTAAGGGTTCCCCCTTCGGATTCACCTTATGGAGCGGCACAACGAGCGCGTACCTGCGGCCCGGCTTCTTGAGCCGCACATGGCTCCCGCGCTGGCGCACGACGGCCCAGCCGTCCTTTTCCAGCGCCTTGATGAGCTGCTGGCCGGAGACGACCGGCTGGCGGGGCGTCACGCCGGCAGGGGAATCCTGCGACGGACGACGCCCGTGTCGAGCGATTCGGCGTCGTCCCGGAGACCTTCGACGTAGAGGGCAACCGCCTCATTGGCATTCGCGGTCGCGTCGTCCAAGTCGTCGCCCTGCGTATGCAGGCCGGGGAGGTCGGGGGCGTAGACGTGATAGCCACCTTCGTCCTGCGGCTCGAAAATCAGCTCTATCTCTCGCGCGTTCTCGGCCATGAGGTCTCCTATCGCTCTCGCAAGCTTACGGCACACGGACTCGCACTACGGCGCTTCCTCAGAGGCGAATCGTTTCGAAGCTTCCGGCGCTCGTCACAGGCTCTCTCCAGACGATCCCCTCAAGCAGGTCGCCGGCCTTACGCTCGACCCGAATTGAGGGGCCCAATGGGCGACGATTGGGCGACGAGCCCGAAATCGGCCCGTCGCGGCCGATTCAGAGCCTCGCGACCGCTGCCGTAAATCCGCTCGCTTGCAGGGCAGAGGTCGAATGGCGAGGGCCGGAATCGAACCGGCGACACCACGATTTTCAGTCGTGTGCTCTACCAACTGAGCTACCTCGCCTGGAAGGGGCGCCGTGGCGCCGCGCAGTCGGAAGGCTAGCGCCCGGCGGGCTCGGCGGCTGATTGCATGGGGGCGTGCGTGGGATCGGTGCAGCGCTGGCCCTGGTGGCCGCCGGCTTGGCGGCGGGGCTCGCCCTCTCGGGTGGATCGGCGACGGACCCCCCGCCCCCTCGGGGCTTTCCCGGCGTGCGCCCCTCGTTCCTCGATGTGGGGAGAGGGCGCGGCGGCAGGGTAGACGGCATGCCTGCCGCGATGGTCCGCGACGAGCGGCGCTGGCTGGCGCGTGCGCAGCCGCTTGGCCCGGCCGCACCGGCGTGGGCGAGGCGGATGCAGGCGCGCTCGCTCCTGGTGCTGCGGGCGTTGACCGACCCGAGCAGCGGCGCGGCGGTGGCCGGGCCGCGCGCGGGCTGGGGCTACGTCTGGCCACGCGACGCCGCCGCCGTCGCCATTGCCTTCGCCCAAGCCGGCTACCGGGCAGAAGCCAGGCGGGTCGTGAGCTTCCTGCGCGGCGTCGACCTCGATGCAGCGGCGCGGTTCTACAGCGGCGGCGGGCCGGTCCCGGGGCGCGACGCGCAGGGCGACGCGGCCGGGTGGGTCGCAGCGGCCGAGCAAGCAGTCGGCGTCGCACGGCAACGGCACTCGGCGGCAGGCGAAAGCGCCGCGCTCCGAAGAGCATCTCGGCCCGGCGTAGCTCTCGTTCGCCCTGTCGAGTGGCGCGACCGCGCCGACTACCAGGAGAAAGAGGATGGGGCCTACCTCGCCAACGCGATCGCCGCCGGTGCCGCGTCGCACCGCACCCGGGAAGCGTTCGCGTCGCCGCGAGGCCTGGTTCGGCGGGCCGACGACTCCGGTTCCGGACTCGACAGCGCCGCCGCCTGGGCCGTGCGTCCGTTTGCCCGACGCGGCTTGTTCGGCCCTGCGCGGCAGACGCTGCTGCGGCTAGCGGCGAAGAGCGGCCACTTCGGCCTCCTGCCGTCCGAGGATTGGGACGGCG
>DASVWY010000018.1:0-2107 GCA_036392975.1 Solirubrobacterales bacterium
GGTAGGCGGGTCGGCGACGGAAGTCGCACTCGATCCCGTCCCGGTCCGCACGCTCCGCGACCCAGGCCAGTCCCGCCTCGTTGGCTGCTGCGTAGGCACGCGCCCCGTCCGCGCCGAACCTCGACCGCAGGCGCGAGTAGATCATTCCGTGCTGGGAGGTCACCTTGGCGGTGGTGTGGCCGGTGACCCCGCGGGCGAGACCGGCCGCCTCGACCAAGACCACGTCGACCCCTTCCTCTCCCAGCAGGAGTGCCGTCGTGATGCCGACGATTCCCCCTCCGAGCACGGCGACGTCGGCCCGGACGCGCCCTTGGAGCCGAGAACGGGCCGGCTGCGCGGGACCGGTGTCGATCCAGACGGACTCCGACTTCATGCCCTCCCCGATACCCGCTCGGGGAAGCCATCAAAGCGCGGCGCCCTCTAGTCGCGCCGTCTTCGTTCGCTGACCAGATTGCGGACGATCGAAGCGAGCACGATCAAAACCGGCGGCACGTAGAGCAACCAGAGCCAGTGGCTGACGTGGGCGAGCGGTAGGGAGATCTCCATCTCGGTTCAGTATGCCGATCCCAACCCACGGGTTCTGTCCCTCGCCCGCAAGCGGCCTACAAATGAGGCCGCCGGCGTGGGAGGGCGCCGGCGACCTGGGGATGCAGCTATGAAAGGAACAAAATGAGTCGCAAGTCACAACCTACGACCAGTCGATTTGGAAATACCCGCGCGCGGGTCGCGCGAAACTACGAATTGGCAACCGAGAGCAGGTAGAGGCCGAAGCAGGTGAAGGCGACCATCACCGCCAGCATCCAGTACTGCGAGCGCGCCGCCTCGCGGTAGTCGCCCCAGTAGGCCGTCGCGCGGTCGTGAGCGAGGGTCAGGCCGATCACGTGCCCGACCACCAGCGCGCCCACCTGGGCGTACCAGATCGTGTTGGCGCTGAGGACGGTGTAGTCGATGCCGCCCGAGGCGGTGCCGAAGAGGTCGGTGCTCGACGTTCCCAGCGGGTCTGAGAGCAGGTAGGTGAACTGGGCCTGCTCCTGGAAAACGAAGAGGCTGAAGTAGTGGGCGACGAGGTAGGCGAGGGCAATTGGGATCAGGGTGTGGGCGAAGCCCGAGCGCAGGCGCTTCAGCGCGGGCGCCTTGCCGACGCTGGCCATCCCGCGCACGCCGATCAGATAGACCAGCCAGACACCGGCGAAGCAGAGCGCCATGAAGATCGTGTCGGTCAGGCGCGCGGCGGCCAGCGGGCCGAAGCCGGCGTCGGCCAGCCACTCGAAAACGGTTTCGATTGCGCTCTGGAATGCGCCCTCCCCCCCGCCGTCGAAGCTGGTCGTGGCGATCGAGGCGACCACCACCGCGGCTGAGCCAGGGACGGCCGCCCAGCGCGTCGCCGCCGAGAACGGCCGGCGCCGGCCGAGCCGACCGTCCCGCGCGCCGAAGGAGCCGAGCTGGGCGAACATCCCGAAGTAGACGGAGAAGATCTCCCCTCGCTCGCACCACTCCTCGGCGCCGAACAGAGCCATCATCGCCAGCGTGTAGCCGCTGTAGATGAGGGCGGCGACTGCGGTCTTCTCGCCCGTGAGGCCAACCGCCGCGCCGCTGCCCGGCCCGTAGACGACCTCGAGCCAGACGACCGCTAGCAGGCCGATTGCCGCCGGCCAGCGGCCGAGTGCCTCGGGGTAGGCCAGATGAGCCGGGCGCTGGTCGGCGAGCGCCGTGAACAGGCCGCCGACCGCTCGCCCGATCGCCCGCCACGGGTTGAACGGCTTGAAGACGTTCCCGAGCAGCGCGCTCAGCACCGGGAAGCCGAGCCAGACCGTGACGAAGACGAAGGTGACGGCGAAGTTGCGATCGGCCGCTTCGGTGCCGCGAAGCCCGGCGTAGACGGTGACACCGAGCAGGAAGACGCCAAGCAGGCCGCAGACGACCTGGGCGGGCAGGCCGAGCAGGGCCCGCGAGAGCCCCGCCCCGAAGGGTCGCCAGCGTTCCTCCTCGAAGCGGGGCTCGCGCCAGGCGACCGCGAGGGCGAAAAAGGAGACGATCAGGACGACCGACGCCCCCCAGGCGAACAACCATTCCGGGATCGGGAGGTCCTGCGGGGTGGGGAGCGCGT
>DASVWY010000019.1:0-6996 GCA_036392975.1 Solirubrobacterales bacterium
GGACCGGGTCGGTCGTCTCCAGATCGACAGAGTGGCCGTTTTCGCGATAGCTGATCCGGGCCGGCTGGTTCTCGCGATCGCCGAGGTCCGCCGGGGTCCCGCGCGCCACCACCTCGCCGCGGGCGAGGATCGCCACCCTGTCGGCCAACCGCTGCGCCTCGTCCATGTAGTGCGTGGTGAGGAAGACCGTCTTGCCGAGCTCGCGCAGGCCGGCGATCGTCTCCCAGGCCTGGCGCCTGGCCGAGGGGTCGAAGCCGGTCGTCGGCTCGTCGAGGAAGAGCAGCTCGGGATCGCCGATCAGCGCCATGCCCACGTCGAGCCGGCGCTGCTGCCCGCCCGAGAGGCTGCTGGCGCGGGCGTCGGCCTTGGCGCCCAGCCCGACCAGCTCGACCACCTCCTCGATCGGGCGCGGCGCCCGGTAGTAGCCGGCGTAGAGGGCGAGTGACTCGCGCACCGTCAGGTAGGGGTCGGGACGGCCGCTCTGCAGCACGATCCCGATCCGCTCGCGCCAGCCGCGGTCGGCGCGCTCGGGATCCTCGCCCAGCACCCTGACCTCGCCGCCGCTGCGCCTGCGGTAGCCCTCCAGGATCTCGACGGTGGTCGTCTTGCCGGCCCCGTTGGGGCCGAGGAAGGCAAAGACCTCCCCCCGCCGCACCTCGAGGTCGATGCCGCGCACCGCTTCGAGGTCGCCGTAGCTCTTGCTCAGGCCGCGGACGGAGATGACGGGATCGGGGTCGGGCAAAGCCCGCCGATTCTAAGGGCGTGTCCGCCGCGCCCTTACTGTTCCCCGCCTTCGTCGATCGGCGGCTTAGGCGTGGAATCGCCTTCCGCCGGCTCCGCACCGCCCCCTGACCGTTCCGGCGGGGGCTGCTGGGTGGTGTCGCCGTCGCCGGCTTCGGCTCCCGAGCCGTCGGAGCCTTCAGCCGAGGCACCGCCCCCGGAGCCGGCAATCGGTTCGCCGGGGTAGGCCTCGCTCCCTTCTTCGGCCGGCGGCGTGGCCGTCTCGACCGGCCCCCGCGATGGAGGAGGGAGAGAGGGCTTGGGGCTTGGAACCCCGGTCAATCCGACGATACGGGGCTTCCGCTTCTCGGCCCCCGCGGGGCCGCCCTCCTCCCCCGCTCGGCCGATCAGCAGTCCACCGACGAACAGCAGGGACAGCGCAATGACACCCAGCAGCAGCCGTACCCCCATCAGCAGGGAATCCGCTGCCCGGCCGGATCGAGGCAGTTGGTGCGCACCAGGTAACGCTTCCCCCGCCGGATGCGGAAGCTGCGCTCGCTTCCGCGGTGTCCCGGCTTGCTCACCCGGACGACCACCGAATCCCCGGGCTTGAGCCGGAAGCCCGCTGGCAGAAGCAGCAAGCCGCGGGCCTGCCTCACGGGGTGCCTCTTCTTCTCGTACGGACAGTTATCGCCATCGCAGCGGATCTCGACGAGGCTTCCCGGCAGCAGGTCCCTGAGGCGGTAGGCGATCAGCCACGAGAAGCTCTCGTACCGTTTGACGTCGATGGCGATTCCGGTCGGCAATTCTGGCCAATCGGGCGTCTTCGTGTCGCAGTTCTCATCCAGCTGATTGCCGGGAACCTCGGCTGCTTCAGGACGAACTTGCGGATTCTCGTCGTCGCAATCCCGGCCCAGCGGGGAATCGAGGACCCCGTCGCCGTCGCGGTCGAACGCCTTCAGGCCGTCGCAGTTCTCGTCGACGTCGTTGTTGGGGGCCTCCGGCACGCCGGGGCGGATCGCGGGATTGGATTCGTCGCAATCGCGGGCGGAGGTCACCCCATCGTCATCGAGGTCGGGGTCGGGCACGAATTCGACCTGAACCGCCAGGGGGCCATTGCGAGCGGCGATGGTCGAGAAGCCCACGTCGTAATAGCCGCCGACCTGGATCAGGTAATCGCCCGGGGTCACAGGGACAGGCGGTTCGGGAGGCTGGATCGAGGGCACCCGCGAGCCACCGAACTGTTCCCCAAGAGCCTCGTCGTTGCAGCCGAGCGCCACGGTGGACGAGTCGCGGTACACCGCCAGCACGGTGTCGAATCCGGCTGCGGAGAATGCGGCGGTTCCCACCGCCGGGGCCGTATAGCGGAACCACACGGTCTTGGCGTAGAGATGGCCGCCACAGGAGGCGCCCTCCCCCGGCTCCAAGGTGGCCCCGGTATTGGTCGCAGCCACCGGAGCGCCGGCCACGATGGGCCTGGCGTCGACCCGGTTGTCGTTCGCCGGTGCGGCGGAGATACGCAGCGTTATCGTCCCCGAGGACGCGGTTCCGCAAGCTTCCGGAGGCGTGCAGCCTCCGACTTGGACCGCATAGGTTTTCCCCGGATCGGTGTCGACCACGACCTCCGAGCCGAGGCGAGCCGGCAGGTTCGGCCGCGTCGGGTCGCGGGTCTGGACATCGTCGTTGCAGCTGATGAGCTCCTCGCTGTCCGCCTCGTACACGGCCAGCACGGTGTCGAAGTTCGAAGCGAGGGTGGAGACCGTGATCGATCCGCCGTTTCCCGTGAACTCCCACCAGAGGGTGCGCTCCATCTTGATGCCGCCCGCTGCCGCTTCACCCTGTTTGTTGCATCCGAATCCGTCCGGATCGTTGACGGTGAGCCGCTCCCCCGCTTCGATGCCGGCTTCGGCATTGCTGCGCGTGTCCGCGAATCCGAGCTGCATCGGCAGCCGCTGCGCGAAGTTGTCGTTGATCGGCGCGGCCCAGGCAGCGTCCGCAGCGACGAGAAGGACGGCAAGCGGCGCAAACCAGCGGAGCGCGAGAACCCGCAACGAACCAAACGAGGACCCCTGCATCACCCAGAGCTTAGCGTCGCCTAACTCGCTTTGCGCAGGACCAATCGGTAGCCGTTTCGCGCGAGGTCCTCCTGGGCGGAACGCAGTCGGCGCCCGGCGTTGCTCACACCTTCCCGAGCGGATTCGATCTTGCCTTGGCTGCCGAAGCGGTCGCCGACCGCGAGGGCGAGCTTCTCGTAGGCGCTGCCGGTGCCGTCGAGCCGATCCACGAGGCGCCGGTGGAGGCGTTCATCGGCGGGCCTGACGCGAACCTCGCGAAGCGCGGCGGCGGCCGCGTCGAAGCTGGCACTCAGCTGCCACGCCGTGTTTACGTAGAGCGACCGCCCGCTGCCGGCGAAGCCTTGCGCCTCGGCGATGGCATCGCGCAGCTCTGCGAAGACCCTCTCGAGTGCCCTTGCGTACCGGGCCGAGGTTCGCGATTCTCGCGACTCGGGCAGCCGCTCGGCGGTGGACATCCCGGTCGCGACACCGGCCGCCGTAACCACCACCGCGGAAACGACGAAGGCCGCCACGACATGGAATTGCCGATGCGGCCGGCGCGAACGGCCATGAGCGGCAAGGTAGGACATCACCTCCACCACCACGCCGAAGGCTGCAGCGGCCAAGATCGCCGTGCCGAGCACAATGCCCGGCCAAGACTCCAAGAAGTTTTCCGGGGTGTAGTCCCGGACGACGAGAAAAAAGGCAACCAGGGCGCCGGCGATGCTGGCCCGCCCCGCCCACCTGGAGCCGTCCCCCGGTTTTTGCCGCTGCTCGGTCACCTCCCGACCAGGATCGCAAAGCGGCGAGCGACCCGGCCGATCTATCGCCGCGATCCGTGTCTAGGCGCGGGCGGTTCTGGCGGCCCTGGCACCGTCGAGCTCGACGTCGCGGTGCTTGACCCGGACGATCACGTCGTTGCGTCGCTCCAGGGCACGGCGGATGCGGTCGGCGACCGTGACCGAGCGGTGGCGACCGCCGGTGCAGCCGACGGCGATCGTCAGGTGGCTCTTGCCCTCGGCGACGTAGGCGGGAACGAGGAACTCGAGCAGGGGCAGGAGGCGGCCGTAGAACTCGCCAGCCTGCGTCCCCGACTCGACGTACTCGCGCACCGGCTGGTCGAGGCCCGTCTGCGGGCGCAGCTCGTCGACGTAATGGGGGTTGGGCAGGAAGCGGACGTCGAGGGTGAGGTCGGCGTCGCGCGGCGGGCCGTTCTTGAAGCCGAAGGTGAGCAGGGTCAGCGCCAGCTTGCCGCTCTCGTGGCTGCCCAGCATCTCCTCGGCGATCCGCCGTCGCAGCAGGCCCCCGGTGAGGCCGCTGGTGTCCATCACCACGTCGGCGCGCTCGCGCAGCGGCGCCAGCTGCTCGCGCTCGGCCCGGATCCCCTCGACGATCCTTCCCTCCGGCGCGAGCGGGTGGCGGCGGCGGGTCTCCTTGTAGCGGTCGAGCAGGGTCTCCTCGTCGGCCTCGAGGAAGAGCAGGGTCGGCTTCAGGCCGTCGCTCTCGAGGTCGTCGAGGACCTGGACCAGGTCGTCGAAGTATTCGCCGCCGCGCACGTCGGAGACGATGGCGGCGCGCTCGACGCCGCTGCCCTCGTGGCGGAAGAGCTCGCCGAGGCTGTCGATCATCCGCGGCGGCAGGTTGTCGACGCAGAAGTAGCCGCCGTCCTCGAAGGCGGCGATCGCCTCCGACTTGCCGGCGCCGGAGTGGCCGGTGATGACGATCAGGGTGACGCCACGGCCAGGGACGGCGCCGTCGCGGCCCTTTTCCCCTGCCTCGTTCTCGTTCCTCGTCGCCATCGCTAGTCGGTCCTGTGCAGCTGCTCGTGGATCTCCCGCGCCAGCTTGCCGGGCACGCCGGGGACCGCCTCCAGCTCCTCGCGGGAGGCGGCCAGAAAGCGCTCGGGCGAGCCGAAGTGCTTGAGCAGGGCGCGCTTGCGCACCGGGCCAACGCCCGGCAGCCCGTCCAGCACCGAGCCGGTCATCGCCCGCTCGCGGCGGCCGCGGTGGTGCTCGATCGCGAACCTGTGCGCCTCGTCGCGGACCCGTTGCAGCAGCTTCGAGGCCTCGGAGTCGGCGGACAGATCGAGCGGCAGGGGGCGGCCCGGGACGTAGACCTCCTCCTCGCGCTTGGCGAGTGAGACGACCGTGGCGCCGCGCGCGACGAAGGGGCCGAGGGCGCGCATCGCCGCCGCCAGCTGCCCCTTGCCGCCGTCGACCACGACCAGCGAGGGCAGCGAGGCGAAGCTCTCGTCGCGCTTGCCGTCGTGGGGCGAGAGGTCCGCCTGTTCGAGGTAACGGTTCATGCGCCGGCCCAACACCTCCTCCATCGAAGCGAAGTCGTCGGACCCGTTGCTGCGCTCGCCGCGCACTCTGAACCTCCGGTAGTCGGCCTTCTTGGTCGCTCCTCCCTCAAACACCACCATCGAAGCGACGGTGTGCTCGCCGCCGATGTTGGAGACGTCGAATCCCTCGATGCGAACCGGCAGCTCCTCCATCTGCAACGCCTCGCGCAGGTCGGCCAGGGCGTCGACGCGGCGCTGGCGCCGGTGCTCGCGCCGCAGCCGGTCCTGATCGAGGGCGAGACGGGCGTTGCGCTCGGCCAGCTCGCGCAGGCGGCGCTTGTCGCCGCGCTCGGCCACGCGGACCTCGACCGGGGCGCCGCGGCGCTCGCTCAGCGCCGCCGCCAGCAGCTCGGCTCGCTCGGCCAGGTAGGGACCGACGACGATCGTCTTCGGCACCGCCGGCGAGGCCGAGTAGTACTGACCGATGAACTCCTCGGCGACCTCGGCGGGGTCGCGTTCGGCCTGGTTGTCGAGGTAGAAGCTCTGGCGCTCGGCGAGGATGCCGTCGCGTACCTGGAAGACCTGGGCGTTGGCGTCGGTGGCCTCGGCGGCGACGCCGATCAGGTCGATCGCCCCGACGGAGCCGTCGGCAACCTGCTGGCGCTCGAACAGCGAGCGGATCGCCTTGAGGCGGTCGCGGTGCAGCGCCGCGCGCTCGAACTCGTGCGCGGCGGCCGCCGCCTCCATCTTCGCCTCCTCGTCGGCCTCGATCTGGCGGTAGCGCCCGGAGAGGAAGTCGACGATGGCGTCGATGTTGCGCCTGTATTCCTCCTGGCTGACATAGCCGACGCAGGGGGCCCCGCAACGCTTGATGTAGTAGTCGAGGCAGGGGCTGCCCGAGCGGCGGCCCGGCTCGGCCCCCTCGCAGGTGCGGAACTGGAACAGCTTGCCGAGCAGGTCGAGCGTCTCCCGCACGCGCTTGGCGCTGGAGAAGGGCCCGAAGTAGGCGCGACCGGAGCGATGCTTCTCGCGGGTGAAGTAGACGCGCGGGTAGGCCTCGTCGAGGCTGACGCAGACGTAGGGGTAGGACTTGTCGTCGCGCAAGCGGATGTTGAAGCGCGGCCGGCGGCGCTTGATGAAGCTCTGCTCGGCCAGCAGCGCCTCGGCCTCGTTGGCGGTGACGAGGAAGTCGATCCGGTCGACTCGCGAGGTGAGGCGCGGCTCGCCGCCGGAGAAGTGGGAGGCGACCCGCTTGCGGATCGAGCGCGCCTTGCCGACGTAGAGCAGCTCGTCGCGGGCATCGTAGAAGAGGTAGACGCCGGCGGAATCGGGCAGCTCGCGGCGTTGCTGGGCGATCCGCTCCTCGCGGCTGAGCTTTGGCTTGTCGCTCATCGATCACAGAGTAGGCGCCGGGCCACCCGGCCAGACGTTTACGCGTGCGCAGCCGATCAGGTTTCTCAAAGCGCTTCCAGGTACATTCCCCCTGAGCCTGTCCCCTTCGAGGAAGGAATCCCGCAGATGAAAAAGGTCGCCGCCCTGCTCATCCTCGCGCTCTCCGCGCTCGCTCTCCCCTCATGCGGTGACGAGGAGGCGACGCCCAGCACCCGCAACGAAGCGACGACCGGCGTCGAAACGACGCGCGGCCTGCGGGGGGACGTGGCAACGGGCGGCGGCGGCAGGGTCAGCACGGTCGGCAAGGGCGCCTCGGAAATACACGTCGTCGCGGCGCCGCAGGGCCTCGCCTACGAGACGCAGGAGGTGACGATCGAGGCCGGCGAAACGCTGCTCCACTTCGAAAACCCGCAGTCTGAGCCCCACGACGTCGATCTCGAAAACGACGACGGCAAGCTGATCGCCGACATGGAGACGATCGCCGGAGGCTACGCCGACGTCCCGATCAAAAACCTCGAAGCCGGCGAGTACATCTTCTACTGCTCC
>DASVWY010000020.1:0-5445 GCA_036392975.1 Solirubrobacterales bacterium
ACGTTCCCCGAACCGGTGATCCACATCGCCGTGGAGCCGAAGACCAAGGACGACCAGGACCGCATGGGCGAGGCGCTGCAGAAGCTCGCCGAGGAAGACCCGAGCTTCCGCATGAAGTTCGACCAGGAGACCGGCCAGACCATCATCTCCGGCATGGGCGAATTGCACCTGGACGTCATCGTCGACCGCATGAAGCGCGAATTCCGCGTCGACGCGAACGTCGGACGACCGGAGGTCGCGTACAAAGAGACGGTGCGGCAGCCCGCGAAGTCCGAGGCGCGCTTCGTGCGCCAGACCGGCGGCCGCGGCCAGTTCGGCCACGTCGTGATCAACGCCGAGCCGGCGCCCGGCGAGGGCTTCGAGTTCGTCAACAAGATCAAGGGCGGCACCATCCCCACCGAATACATCGGTCCCGCCGAACAGGGGATGAAAGAGGCGCTCGAAAACGGCGTCAAGGCCGGCTACCCGATGGTCGACGTCAAAGTCGAACTGATCGACGGCTCCTTCCACGACGTCGACTCCTCCGAGATGGCTTTCAAGATCGCCGGCTCGATGGCGATCCAGGAGGCCGCCCGCAAGGCCGACCCGGTCCTGCTGGAGCCGGTGATGGCGGTCGAGGTGGTTACGCCCGAGGACTTCCTCGGCGACGTCATCGGCGACCTCTCGCGGCGGCGCGGCAAAGTGCAGGGGCAGGAGCAGCGTGGAAACGCGCTGGCGGTCCAGGCCTTCGTCCCGCTCGGCGAAATGTTCGGCTACGCGACCGATCTGCGCTCCTCGACCCAGGGCCGAGCCACCTACACGATGCAGTTCGAGCGCTACGAGGAAGTCCCGGGGAACATCGCCGAGGAGATCGTCGAGCACCGCTCCGGCGAGCCGGTCGGGGCCGCTTCGTGATTCTGGCTATATTTCCCAGGTTCGCCCGCAGACTACGTACAAACCCAAACTTGGAAAGGTAGAACGGAGAGCAGATGTCAAAGGAGAAGTTCGAGCGCGATAAGCCGCATGTGAACGTCGGCACCATCGGTCACATCGACCACGGCAAGACGACGCTGACGGCCGCGATCACGAAAACGCTCTCCACCAAAGGCGGCGCCGAGGCGAAGAGCTTCGAGGAGATCGACAACGCCCCAGAGGAGAAAGAGCGCGGCATCACGATCGCGACCTCCCACGTCGAGTACCAGACCGACAACCGGCACTACGCCCACGTCGACTGCCCCGGCCACGCCGACTACGTGAAGAACATGATCACCGGCGCCGCCCAGATGGACGGCGCGATCCTGGTCGTCTCGGCCGCCGACGGCGTCATGCCGCAGACCCGCGAGCACATCCTGCTCGCCCGCCAGGTCAACGTCCCGCACGTGGTCGTCTTCCTCAACAAGATCGACCAGGTCGACGACGAAGAGCTGGTCGAGCTGGTCGAGGAGGAGGTCAAGGACCTGCTCAACGAGTACGACTTCCCGGGCGACGACACCCCGATCGTCAAAGGCTCGGCGCTGAAGGCGCTGGAGGGCGACGAAGACGCCCAGAAGGCGATCTTCGAACTGGCCGACGCGCTCGACTCCTACATCCCGGAGCCGGTGCGCGAGCTCGACAAGCCCTTCCTGATGCCGATCGAGGACATCTTCTCGATCACCGGTCGCGGCACCGTCGCCACCGGGCGCGTCGAGCAGGGGATCGTCAACACCGGCGACGAGGTCGAGATCGTCGGCATGAAGGACACGACCAAAACCGTCGTCACCGGCGTCGAGATGTTCCGCAAGATCCTCGACGAGGGCCAGGCCGGCGACAACATCGGCGCCCTCCTGCGCGGCACCAAGCGCGAGGAGATCGAGCGCGGGCAGGTTCTCTGCAAGCCGGGCTCGATCACGCCGCACACCAAGTTCAAAGCCGAGGTCTACTGCCTGAAAAAGGAGGAGGGTGGACGCCACACCCCCTTCTTCTCCGGCTACCGGCCTCAGTTCTACTTCCGCACTACGGACGTGACCGGGATCGCCAACCTCCCCGAGGGGACCGAGATGGTGATGCCGGGCGACAACGTCCAGATGACGATCGAGCTGATCCAGCCGATCGCCATGGATCAGGGCCTGCGCTTCGCGATTCGCGAGGGCGGCAGGACCGTGGGCTCGGGGGTCGTCTCCGAGGTCATCGAGTAACCCAAGCAATCGGGGCGGGCTTGGCCCGCCCCTCGTCGCTCTCGGCGGCGAGAAAACTAAAAAGACATACGACCGGGGGCGGCGCCCCACCACCAAGGGGCGGCGCCCTTTCCGCGCGGTGAAGGCCGCACGGGGGAGAACAGAAGAGAGAGACAACCGTGGCGACGATCGCGGCCCAGAAAATCCGAATCCGACTGAAGGCGTACGACCACGACGCCATAGATCGGGCTGCCCGCGAGATCGTCGAGACGGCGGAGCGGACCGGGGCGAGCGTCTCCGGCCCGGTGCCGCTGCCGACCGAAAAAAACGTCTACTGCGTGATCCGCTCGCCGTTCAAGGACAAGGACTCGCGCGAGCACTTCGAGATCCGCACCCACAAGCGGCTGATCGACATCCTCCAGCCTTCGCCGAAAACCGTCGACTCGCTGCAGCGCCTCGACTCGCTGCCGGCCGGCGTCGACATCGAGATCAGGCTGTAACCGCCCCATGGCCGCGATCCTCGGCAAGAAGCTCGGCATGACCCAGGTCTTCCGCGAGGACGGCTCGGTCGTGCCGGTGACCGTGATCGAGGCCGGTCCCTGCAAGGTGACCGCCGTCCGTGACGCCGACCGGGACGGCTACGCGGCGGTGCAGCTCGCCTTCGACGAGGTCGGCGAGGGAAAGCTGAGCAAGGCCGAGCTGGGTCACCTGAAGAAGGCCGGGGCGGCGCCGATGCGGCACCTGGTCGAGTTCCGCGACGAGGACCTCGGCGCCGAGGAGGGCCCCAAGGTCGGCGACGACGTCACCGTCGCCTCCTTCGAGGCGGGGCAGAAGGTGAAGGTCTCCGGGATCTCGATCGGCAAGGGCTTCCAGGGCGGCATCAAGCGCCACAACTTCAGCCGCGGCCCGGTCACCCACGGCTCGCACAACGTGCGGGCGCCTGGCTCGATCGGCGCCAGCGCCTTCCCGGCCCGCGTCTTCAAAGGGATGCGGATGCCGGGCCAGATGGGCAACAAGCGCCGCACCCAGAAGGGGCTCGAGGTCGCCGAGGTCGACGCCGAGCGCAACCTGTTGCTGGTCAAGGGCTCGGTTCCGGGCTCGCGCAACGCCGTGGTGGAGGTGCGCACCGATGGCTAGCGCCAAAGCCGCCGTGCTCGGCAAGACCACCAAAGCGGACCTGCCCAAAGAGCTCTTCGCCGAGCCCTTCCACCAGTCGCTGGTGCACGAGACGGCGCGCGCCGACCTCGCCTCCCGGCGTCGCGGTACCGCCTCGACCCTGACCCGCGGCGAGGTCTCCTTCACGACCGCCAAGGCCTGGCGGCAGAAGGGAACCGGCCGCGCCCGCGCCGGCTCGCTTGGCGTCCCCAACCGCTTCGGCGGCGGCGTCGCCTTCGGGCCGAAGCCGCGCCACTACAACGTCAAGGTCAACCGCAAAGCGCGGCGCAAGGCGATGCGGGCGGCGCTCTCGGTCCACGCCGAGCGGGGCAGCGTCGCCGTCCTCGACCCGGCCGCCTACGAGACCCCCTCGACCAAAACTGCGGCCGACGCGCTGCAGAAATGGGGGGCGAGGCAGCCGACGCTGGTCGTCCTCACTGGCGAGGAGACCGGCGCCCTGAAGAGCTTCCGCAACATCGAGCGGGTCACCGTCGCCGAGGTCGGGGCGATCGCCGTCGCCGACGTGATCGGCGCCGCCTCGCTGGTCCTCTCCGAAAGCGCCCTGGAGACCTTGAAGGGGAGGCTCGCCTGATGGACGCCCGCAACGTCCTCATCCGCCCGGTCGTCTCGGAGAAGAGCTACGCTCTGATCGCCGAGGGTAAGTACACCTTCAGGGTCAACGACCGCGCCCACAAGACCCAGATCGCCGCCGCGGTGGAAGAGATCTTCGGCGTCGGCGTCGCCGGCGTTCGCACCGCCAAGGTCCACGCCAAGCCGAAGCGCCGCGGCCTCACCAAAGGCCGGACGAGGGGCTGGAAGAAGGCCGTCGTCCAGCTGGCTCCGGGCGAGCGGATCGAGCTGTTCGAGGGCGCCGAGACCGCTTAGGAGAGACGATGCCGAACCGCAAAACCAAACCGACCAGCCCTGGGCGCCGCTTCGCCACCTACCCCCTGCGCGAGCAGCTGACCGCTTCGGAGCCGGAAGCAAAGCTGACCGAAGGGCTGCGCAAGTCCGGCGGCCGCAACTCCAACGGCCGCGTCACCGCCCGCCACCGCGGCGGCGGCGCCAAGCGCCGCTACCGCAAGATCGACTTCAAGCGGCTCAAGGACGGCGTCCCCGCCAAGGTGGCGACGATCGAGTACGACCCCAACCGCAGCTGCTACATCGCCCTGCTGCACTACGCCGACGGGGAGAAGCGCTACATCCTCGCCCCGGCGGGGCTCTCGGTCGGCGACGAGGTCCAGTCCGGTGCCGGCGCCGACGTCAAGCCCGGCCACGCGATGGCTCTGGGAACGATGCCGACCGGCACGATCGTCCACAACGTCGAGCTGGTCCCCGGTCAGGGCGGCAAGATGGGCCGCGCCGCGGGCACCTCGATCCAGCTGGTCGCCAAGGAGGGCGAGATGGTGACCCTGCGGCTGCCCTCGTCCGAGATGCGTTTGGTCCGGGCCGAGTGTCGCGCCACGGTCGGTTCGCTCTCCAACGCCGAGCACCAGAACATCAAGGTCGGCAAGGCCGGCCGCAGCCGCCACAAGGGCAAGCGGCCGCAGACCCGCGGCGTCGCGATGAACCCGGTCGATCACCCGCACGGCGGCGGCGAGGCGCACCACACCCCGGGCGGCCACCCGGTCACGCCCTGGGGCAAGCCGACGCTCGGCTACCGCACCCGCAAGAAGGGCAAGCAGTCCGACCGCTACATCGTGCGCGGGCGCAGGCGCGGGAAGAAGAAGTCGCGCTGATGGGACGCTCGACCAAAAAGGGGCCGTGGGTGGAAGCGGCGCTGATGAAGCGGATTTCGGCGATGAACGAGTCCGGCCAGAAACAGATGGTCAAAACCTGGTCGCGGACCTCGACGATCTTCCCCGACATGGTCGGCCACACGATCGCCGTCCACGACGGCCGCAAGCACGTGCCGGTCTTCATCTCCGAGTCGATGGTCGGGCACAAGCTGGGCGAGTTCGCCCCCACCAGGACCTTCCGTGCACACTCCGGCACCGCCAAGGGCGAGTAGCGATGGCCGACGAGAAAAAAGACAAAAAAGACGCGGCGAAAAAACCCGCCGCGGAGAAAGAGGCCAAAGCGGCCAAAGCCGAGAAAAAACCGGCGAAAAAAGCTGCTGCGAAAAAAGAGGGCGCGAAAAAAGACGCTGCCCCGAAAG
>DASVWY010000021.1:0-10478 GCA_036392975.1 Solirubrobacterales bacterium
GTCAGCCACGGAATGCACGCGGCGCCCTGGCTGGAACCGGGTCCCGGTGCCCACGTTGCCCGCGCGGCGGCGTTCATGCTCTTGATGCAGGCCGAGAGCGGCGTCGGCTGCCCGATCTCGATGACCTACTCGGCGATCCCGGCGCTGCGGGCGCAGCCGGAGCTGGCCGAGGAATGGGAACCGCGGTTCCTCTCGCTCGACTATGACGAGCGCTCGCTGCCGGCCGACCGCAAGCGCGGCGCCCTCTGCGGGATGGCGATGACCGAGAAGCAGGGAGGCTCCGACGTCCGCGCCAACACCACCACGGCGACGCCCCTCAACGGCGGCGGGCCCGGCGCCGAGTACGAGATCGTCGGCCACAAGTGGTTCTGCTCGGCGCCGATGTGCGACGCCTTCCTCGTCCTCGCCCAGACCGACGCTGGCATCTCCTGCTTCCTGATGCCGCGCTGGACCCCAGATGGCGAGCGCAACGCCTTCCACATCCAGCGCCTCAAGGACAAGCTCGGCAACCGCTCCAACGCCTCCAGCGAGGTCGAGTTCCGCGGCGCCTGGGCGCGGCTCCTCGGCGAGGAGGGTCGCGGCGTGCCGACGATCATCGAGATGGTCAACCACACCCGGCTCGATTGCGCGATCGGCGCCGCCACCGGCTACCGGGCGGGGGTCGTGCAGGCGCTCAACCACGCGGCCCACCGCTCCGCCTTCGGCGCCGAGCTGATCGACCAGCCGCTGATGCGCAACGTCCTCGCCGACCTCTGCGTCGAGTCCGAGGCGGCGACGATCGCGGCGATGCGCCTGGCCCGCTCCTACGACGAGGTCGCCGCCGGCGACGCGGAGGCGACCGAGTTCCGTCGCCTCGCCAATCCCGTCCTCAAGTACTGGCTCTGCAAGCGCGCCCCCTGGCATGCCGTCGAGTGCCTCGAGTGCCTGGGTGGGAACGGCTACGTCGAGGAGTCAGGTATGCCGCGCCTCTACCGCGAGGCGCCGCTGGCCTCGATCTGGGAGGGCTCGGGCAACGTCCAGTGCCTCGACGTGCTGCGGGCCATGGTCAAGAACCCCGCCTCGGTCGAGGCCTTCTTCGCCGAGGTGCTCGAGGGCGCCGGCGCCGAACCGAAGCTCGATTCCTACGTCAGCGCGCTGCGCGATCAGATCCCCGGCGACGTCGAGACGATCCAGGCCCGCGCCCGCCAGATCGTCGAACGGATGGCGCTCGCCCTGCAGGCCTCCCTCCTGGTCCGCTACGGCGACCCGGCTGTGGCTGACGCCTTCTGCGCCAGCCGCCTCTCAGGCGAGTGGGGCCACGCCTTTGGGACGCTGCCCGCGGGAACCGACTTCGGCCGCATCATCGAGCGGCACCGGGTCTCCTAGCTGGCGTCGCGCAGAGCCCGCCCCACCTGCTCCGCGGTGATGACGCCGCTGAGGCGGCCGTCGGCGTCGACCGCCATCACGGCGCCGAAGCGGCGCATGGTGCGGTTGCCGAGCAGGGTGTCGAGCGGGGCGTCGTCGCGCACCTGGAAGGTGCCGTCGTCGCTGTCGTTCTCGACCAGCTCGGAGATCAGGGCTGTGGCCCGCGAGGTCTCCGGGACCTGGTCGGCGCTGTCGCGGATGACCAGGCCGCGGAAGCGGTGGGCGGCGTCGACTACGGGGAACCAGGACCAGCGATAGCGGAGGAAGTACTCGTCGAGGGCCTGCTCGACGCTGAGCTGGTCGGGGATCGCGACCGGATCGCGGTCCATCACGTCGGCCACGCGCATCCCCTCGATGCGGCCCGATATCCGCGTCTGGGCGGAAGCGGCGCGGGCGGAGCCGTTGATGACGATGCCGATCAGCGCCAACCAGACACCGCTGAAGACCTCTCCCTCGAAGGCCAGCAGCAGGCCGCCGCCGATGAAGAGGTAGGCGAAGACGCGGCCGAGGTTGGCGGCGGTGCGGGTCGCCGAGGTGCGGTCGCCGCTGCGCCACCAGGCGATCGCTCGCACGATCCGGCCACCGTCCATCGGAAAGGCTGGCAGCAGGTTGAAGACGAGGACCAGCGCGTTGATCGAGGCCAACCAGCCGACCATCGCGATCAGGCCCGAGATGCCGGCGTCGCGTTCGACCAGGAGGGCCTTCTCGAACTCGGTCCAACCGGCGGCGAGCAAGCCCACCGCGGTCAGCACGACGACTATCGCCAGCGTCACCAGCGGGCCGGCGATCGCCACCTTGAACTCGGTCGAGGGACTGTCGGACTCGCGGTCCATCTGCGCCACGCCGCCGAAGATCCAGAGCTGGATGTTGGAGATGCCGATCCCGTTGCGCATCGCGGCGACCGCGTGGCCCAGCTCGTGCAGGACGATCGAGCCGAAGAAACCGAACGCCGTCACCAGGGCCAGCAGGAAGGGGGTCGAGGAGGAGCTGCTCTCGCCGAGGACATCGGCGTAGACCTGCGAGAGCCAGAAGATCACCAGGAAAAGGACCAGGAACCAGGACCAATCGACGGCGACGCGGATTCCGCGCACGTGGAAGAGGGTGATCGAGCGACCGCCGAGCATCGGTTCAATTGTAGGGTCGGCTCGATGGAGGACTGGCTGCGCGAGAGACTGGAGGAGCTGGAGCGGATCCACCGGCCCTCCGCCTCCGAAGGCGAGCGCCGCGCCGCCGAGTGGCTGGTCGAACGCTTCGCCGAGCTCGGCGCCGGGGCGCGCATCGAGGCCGAGCCGGCCCACGGCACCTACTGGTGGCCGCTCGGGATCGGCGCCGCGCTCGGCGCGCTCGGCGGGATCGCCGCGCTGCGGGGGCGCCGCCTGCTGGGCGCCCTGCTGGGAGCGATCGGGGCGGCGGGGATCGCCGACGACTTCCCGCCCGGCCAGCGCCGCCTGCGCCGGCCGCTGCCCACCCGCACCACCTGCAACGTCGTCTGCGAACTGGGACCGCCGGACGCCAAGCGGACGATGGTCGTCGTCGCCCACCACGACGCCGCCCACTCCGGCCTCGTCTTCCATCCCGCCCTGCCGAAGATCGCCGACCGCCTCGGCCTGGTCGAGGGCCAGGACACCAGCCCGCCGCTGATGGCGCCGGTGATCGGCGGGCCGATCCTGGCCGCGCTCGGCGCGTTGAGCGGCCGCCGACTGCTCGCCAAGCTGGGCGTCTTCTTCGGCCTCGGCTCGGCCGCCGCGATGGCCGACATCGGCCTGCGCCGGACGGTCCCCGGCGCCAACGACAACGGCACCGGGGTCGTCGCCCTGCTGGCGGTGGCCCGTCGCCTGGTCGAGGATCCGCCCAACGATCTGCGGGTGATCCTCCTCTCGGCCGGCTCGGAGGAGTCCTTCAGCGAGGGGATCAAGGCCTTCGGCGAGCGCCACTTCCCGCAGCTGCCGCGGCAGAGCACCTTCTTCCTCGCGCTCGACTCGATCGGGTCCCCGCATCTGCTGGTCCTGCGCGGCGAGGGGTTCCTGAAGATGCACGAGTACTCGCCGCGGGCGTTGGCGCTGATGGACGGCCTAGCCGAGGAGCTGGGCATCTGGCTCTTCCCCAACCTGCGCCTGCACAACGGCACCGATGGGCTCGAGCCGCTGGCGGCGGGATACGAGACCGCCGCGCTCTGCGGCTGCACCGACCTCAAGCAGCCGGCTAACTACCACTGGCCCAACGACCTCGCCGAGAACGTCGAGTTCGGGACCCTCGCCGACGGCGTCCGCCTGATCGAGGCGGCGGTCCGTCGCCTCGACGAGCGCTGGCTCTAGCGGTCAGCGAGACGTGCCGTGTTTTAGAGGACGGTATGGGTACCTAAGCTGCGGCACGTCCCTGAAAATCCGACTGCGGGGTCGGATTTGGCGCGTATAGAGTCCGCCGCCGTGCCCACGCATGACGTACTCGTGATCGGCGCCGGCCTGGCCGGGCAGAGGGCGGCCCTGGCGGCAGCCGAGGAAGGCGTCTCGGTCGGCATCCTCAGCAAGGTCCACCCCGTGCGCTCGCACTCCAACGCGGCGCAGGGCGGGATCAACGCCGCGCTCAACCCCGGCGACTCGTGGGAGTCGCACGCCTTCGACACCGTCAAGGGCTCCGACTACCTGGGCGACCAGGACGCGATCGAAGTCATGTGCCGCGAGGCGCCGGAGGAGATCCTCCACCTCGAGCACCTCGGCGTCACCTTCCACCGCAACGAGGAGGGCAAGCTCGGCACCCGCGCCTTCGGCGGCGCCTCAGCCGCCCGCACCTACTACGTCGCCGACATCACCGGCCAGGCGATCATGCACGTCCTCTACGAGCAGCTGATGAAGCACTCCGAGCAGGTCGCCCGCTACGAGGAGTGGTTCTGCACGGCGCTGGCGATGGACGAGAGCGGCGAGTGCTGCGGCGTCGTCACCCGCAACATCGCCGACGGCTCGATGCAGCTGTTCAAAGCGAAAGCCGTGATCCTCGCCAGCGGCGGCAACGGCCAGGTCTGGCAGCCGACCACCAACGCCCTGATCTGCACCGGCGACGGGATCGCGATGGCCTACCGGGCCGGAGCGAAGCTGATGGACATGGAGATGATCCAGTACCACCCGACGACGCTGGCCGGCAAGGGCTTCCTGATCACGGAGGGGGCGCGCGGCGAGGGCGCCCACCTGCTCAACGCCAAGGGCGAGCGCTTCATGGAGCGCTACGCGCCGAACAAGATGGAGCTGGCCTCGCGCGACGTCGTCTCGCGCGCCGAGCAGACCGAGATCAACGAGGGCCGCGGCTTCCCCGACGGCACCGTCGCGCTCGACATCACCGTCGTGCCGAAGAAGCGAGTGCACGAGGCGCTGCGCGAGATCGTCCTCGTCGGCCGCGATTTCGCCGGCGTCGACATCACCCGCGAACCGATCCGGATCAAGCCCGGCAACCACTACACGATGGGCGGTGTCAAGACCGACGTCGACGGCCGCACCGAGATCCCCGGCCTCTACGCCGCCGGCGAGGTCGCCTGCGTCTCGGTCCACGGCGGCAACCGGCTCGGCGCCAACTCGCTGCTCGACACGCTGATCTTCGGCCGCCGCTCCGGCGCCGACGCCGCCGCCCGCGCCAAGCGGATCGCGGGCTCGCGCCCGACGCCGGGCCTGCTCGAAGCCGAGCAGGCCGGAATCGACGCCATCGCAGCCCGCGAGAAGGGTTCGGGCCGCCGCGTCTCGGAGATCAAGCGGGAGCTGGGCGAGACGATGGACAAGCACGTCGCCGTCTTCCGCGAGGAGGCCGGGATCCAACAGGCGCTGGAGATCGTGCGGCGGCTCAAGGAGGAGGCCGAGTCCGCCTACGTCGACGACAAGGGCAGCATCTTCAACCAGGACCTCTTGGCCGCGATCGAGCTCGGGTACATGCTCGACAACGCCGAGTGCACCTGCGTGGCGGCGCTGGAGCGCAAGGAGAGCCGCGGCGCCCAGTACAGGACCGACTTCCCCGAGCGCAACGACGAGGAGTGGCTCAAGCACATCGATCTGCAGCGCGGAGACGACGGACCGGAGCTCTCATACTCAGAGGTGACGATCACCCAGTGGGAACCCGAAGAGAGGAAGTACTAGGACGATGGCCGCCTACACGCTGAAAGTGCGCCGTTACCAGCCGGAGAGTGGCGAGGGCCCCTTCTGGGAGGAATTCGACGTCGACCTCGATCCCTCCCTCTCGGTCCTCGACGGGATCCTGCAGGCCAAGGACCGCGACGACGGCTCGCTCGCCGTGCGCTGCTCGTGCCGGGCGGCGATCTGCGGCTCCTGCGGGATGAAAGTGAACGGCTCCTCGACCCTGGCCTGCAAGACGCAGCTCGGCGAGGCCCACGCCGCGGCCAACCGGCGCGGCGAGGGCGACGGCAACGGCACGTCCGTCAACCCGATCGTGGTCGAACCAATGGGCAACATGCCGGTGATCAAGGACCTGATCGTCGACATGGAGTCGACCCACTGGGAGAAGATCCGCCGCGTCACGCCCTGGCTGCTCCCCCACGGCGATCCGCCCGAGCGCGAGTACGTGGTCGAGCCGGAGTCGATGATCGACGTCACCCAGTCGATGGCCTGCATCCAGTGCGGCGCCTGCGTCTCCTCCTGCCTCTCGATGGAGGCCGACCCCGAGTTCGTCGGACCGGCGGCGCTGGCGAAGGCCTACCGCTTCGTCGGCGACCCGCGTGACGCCGAGACCAAGGAGCGCCTGCACGACCTCGCGCACGACCCGCACGGGATCTACGACTGCACCCACTGCTTCAGCTGCATCGACGCCTGCCCCAAGGGCGTGGCGCCGATGGACCAGATCATGCGGCTGCGGCGGCTGGCGGCCGAAGAGGGCATCGACGACGACCCGAACAACGGCCACAACCACATGGAGGCCTTCACCGGGATCATCGAGAAGAAGGGGACGCTCGACGAGGCGATGCTGCTGCAGGAGTCCTACGCGCCCGGGGTCAAGGGCAAGCTAAAACCGACCAAAGGCGCGATCAAGGGCCTGCTCGGCTCGATCCCCACCGGCCTTCGCGCGCTCAGAAGCGGCAAGGTGCGCTCGCTGGGGCAGATGGTCCCCGGCGTCCACCACAAGCTTCCCGGCGGCGCCCAGGACGAGATCAAGACGATCTACAAACACGCCGAGGAGCACGGCGAGGAACTGAACCTGTACATCAAGGGCGAGGAGGGCGAGGAGGAACTCGGCGCCGGCGAGGAGACGACGGAGGAGAGGCCGCAATGACGAACGGAGACGCGATCAAGGTCGCCTACTGGCCCGGCTGCGTGTCGCGCGGCTTCACGCCGGAGCTGCACGGCTCGATGGCGCTGGTCGCCGAGCGGCTCGGGATCGAGCTGCTCGAACTGGACCGCGCCAACTGCTGCGGCGCCGGCGTCATCGCCGAGCACAACCAGGAGCTGGCCGACACCCTCAACGCCCGCACCTTCGCCCTCGCGCAGCAGACCGGGCTCTCGATGATGAACATCTGCTCGACCTGCCAGGGCGCCCAATCGGAGTGTCAACAGCGCCTCGACGCGGACTCCGCCTATCGCGCCCACATCAACGAGGTGCTGAGCGGCCAGGGCCTCTCCTACGAGAAGGGCAAGGACGGCTTCACCAACAAGAACTTCCTCTGGCTGCTGGTCGAGGACTACGGCCTCGACCGCCTCGCCGAGAAGGTGACCCGCCCGCTGTCGGGTCTCAAGGTCGGCCCGTTCTACGGCTGCTACATCGTCCGCCCCAAGCACCGCCTCGGCTACGACGAGCACCCCGACCGCGACCTCTACCTGGAGCAGCTGATCGAGCTGCTGGGCGGCGAGGTGGTCGAGTACGACGGCGCCCGCAAGTGCTGCGGCTTCCCGGTCATCACGATGAACCGCGAGACCTCGCTGCGCCAGGCCGGCACCCACGTCGGCGACGCCCTCGACGCCGGCGCCGACTGCCTGGTCACGCCCTGCCCCCTCTGCCATCTCAACCTCGACATGCAGCAGCCCGAGGCGGCGAAGGTCGTCAATCGCGATCTCGGCCTCGCCGTCCTGCACCTGCCGCAGCTGGTCGGCCTCGCCCTCGGCTTCGAGCCCAAGCAGCTCGGCATGAGCAAACACATCGCCTCCACCGGTTGGGTCGAGGAGCGCCTGGCCGGCATCCCCGCTTAGACTCGCCCCTTTGGCGATCGCCGTAGCCACTTTCCTCATCGCCTTGGCGGTGATCGCCAGCGAGCGGATGCACCGGACCAACGTCGCCCTGCTCGGGGCGGCGATCGTCGTCCTCTTCGTCGGCGACTTCTCGCAGGAGCAGGCGATCGAGTCAGTCGACTTCAACACGATCGGACTGCTGGCGGGGATGATGATCCTCGTCTACCTGACCCAGCAGACCGGGGTCTACGACTACCTCGCGATTCGCGCCGGCCAGCTCTCGGGCGGTCGCTCCTTCGCGGTGACGATGAGCCTGGCGGGCATCACCGCGCTGCTTTCCGCCTTCCTCGACAACCTGACGACGATCCTCCTGATCGCGCCGATCACCTTCCTGCTCGCCGACGCGCTCGACATCGACGCGATTCCACTGCTGATCATCCAGGTGATGGCCTCCAACATCGGCGGCACGGCGACGCTGATCGGCGATCCGCCGAACATCATCATCGCGGGCGCGACGGGCCTCAGCTTCAACGCCTTCATCGTCAACCTGGCGCCGATCGTCCTTGTCACCTTCGCCGCCATCGTGCCTCTCCTCTACCTCGTCTTCCGCAAGCGCCTTCGGGTGGAGGAGCAAAACCGCGTCGCGGTCATGAACCTGAACGCCGCCGCCTCGATCCGCGACGGCGCCGAGCTGCGCCGCACGGGCCCGGTCCTGCTGCTCACCGTGCTCGCCTTCTTCGCCCACCAGGCGCTCCACATCGAGCCGGCGACCGTGGCGCTGACCGGCGCCGCCGTCGGCCTGCTGGTGACTCGAATCCAGATCGAGGAGGCGCTCTCCCACATCGAGTGGACGACCCTCTTCTTCTTCGTCGCCCTTTTCGTGATGGTCGGGGCGCTGGAGGAGACCGGCGCGATCGGCCACGTCGCCGACGCGGTCAAGGACCTCACCGGCGGCAACCGCAGCGCCGAGCTGCTCGGGATCGTCTGGGTGGCTGCCGCCGGATCAGCGGTGGTCGACAACATCCCCTTCACCACCGCGATGATTCCGGTGGTCAAGGAGCTGCAGGAATCGGCGGGTGCGAGCGGCGACGACTCGTACTGGTGGGCCCTGGCGCTGGGCGCCTGCTTCGGCGGCAACGCGACGCTGATCGCCGCCGCCGCCAACGTCGCCGCGGCCGGCCTCGCGGAACGAGCCGGGACCCCGATCGGCTTCATGGCCTTCCTCCGCGTCGGCCTGCCGGTTACCGTGATCTCGATCGCCCTGGCCTCCGCCTACGTCGCAATCCGCTACATCGCCATCTGAGGAGACCCATGCCCGACTCGGTCGTCAAAGAGGCTTTGCGGGAGATAGAGCCGCTTGGCGCCGACGACCTGATCGGCCCGGCGGCGCGGCGGGTGATCGACGCAGCCGTGCCGGCGCTGCCCGCGGTCGAGGCCGACGGCCGCTTCGCCGGCATCTTCGGCGAGCGCGAGTTCATGGCGGCCCTGTTCCCGGGCTACGTCAGGGAGCTGGCCTCGGCGGCGATGGTCTCTCGCTCGGTCGACGAAACGATCGAGCGCCGCAGCCAATGCAGCGAGGAACCGATCCGCCGCTACCTGACCACCGACCACGTCCTCGTCGAGGACGACTACTCCGACACCCAGCTCGCCGAGCTGTTCCTCCACCACCGGGTCCTGATCGTCCCGATCGCCACCGCGGGCCGCGTGCATGCCGTGGTGACGCGCCATGACTTCTTCTGCGCACTCGTTGCCCGCTTCGGCACGATCGCCGAGGATCTAGGCGACTAGCCGAGCAGGTCGCGCTCGATCAGCAGCTCGGCGACCTGGACGGCGTTGGTGGCGGCGCCCTTGCGCAGGTTGTCGCCGGCGACCCAGAGGTTGAGGGTGCGCTCCTGGCCGGGGTCGCGGCGGATGCGGCCGACGAGGACGTCGTCGCGACCGGCGGCGTCGATCGCCAGCGGGTAGCGGCCGGCCGCGGGGTCGTCGATGACGGTCACGCCGGTGGCGCCGGCGAGCAGCTCCCGGCAGTCCTCGGGCGAGAGGTCCTCACGGGTCTGCACGTTGACCGACTCCGAGTGGCCGGTGAAGACCGGCACCCGGGCGCAGGTGGCGCTGATCCCGACCTCCTCGCCCAGGCCGAGGATCTTGCGCGTCTCGGCCATCATCTTGCGCTCCTCGGTGGTGTAGTCGTCGCCATCCACGAAGGTCTCCACCTGCGGCAGCACGTTGAAGGCGATCCTGTGCGGATAGACGGACGCCGGCGGGTTCTCCTCGCCCCCAAGCACCGCCTTCGACTGCGCGCGCAGCTCCTCGATCGCCCGCTGGCCGGTGCCGGAAACCGCCTGGTAGCTGGAGACGACCAGGCGCTCGAGCCCGACCGCGCGGTGGATCGGCCCCAGCGCCATCATCGCCACCATCGTCGTGCAGTTGGGGTTGGCGACGATCCCCTTGTGGGAGTCGATCGCCTCCGGGTTGACGCCGGCGACGACCAGCGGCACGTCCTCGTGCATGCGCCAGTGGCTGGTGTTGTCGACGACGACGGCGCCGGCCTCGACCAGCTTCGGCGCCCACTCGGCGCTGACCGAGCCTCCGGCCGAGGAGAGGACGACGTCCAGGCCCTGGATCGTCTCGGCGCTGAGGGCGCGTACCTCCAGCTCCTCGTCGCCCCACTCGATGCCGCGCCCGGCGGAGCGCTCGGAGGCGAAGGGCACCACCTCGGCGGCGGGGAAGCCGCGCTCGGCGAGGACGCCGAGGATCGTCGAGCCGACCGCCCCGGTCGCGCCCAGCACTCCGACTCTGTACCCGTTGCCCGTCATCGTTCCGAGTATGACGAGCGTTTAGTTCGCGACCGTCGGCCGGTGCTCGGGTCCGGTCGGGTCCTCAGGCCGAATCGCGTCGTCGCCAAGCTCGAAGGTGCGGTGC
>DASVWY010000022.1:0-17887 GCA_036392975.1 Solirubrobacterales bacterium
CCGAGTCGGCGCGGGCGATCAGCTCGTCGGTGTCGACCCCACCGTCGCCCGAGACGGCGACGCCGATGCTGACCGTCACCGGCACCCCCACCGGGCGCCGCTCCCGCACCGCGACGCGCAGACGCTCGGCGATCTCCAGCGCACCGTCCCGGGCCGCGCCGGGCAGGACGACCAGGATCTCCTCGCCGCCGACGCGGTAGATCGAATCGCCCGCCCGCAGCGTCGCCCGCATCGTGTAGGCGACGTCCTGCAGGACGGCGTCGCCGGCCGCGTGCCCGAGCTGGTCGTTGACCCGCTTGAAGTGATCCAGGTCGCAGAGCAGCAGCGCGTGCGAGAGGCCCTCCCGTTCGCTGCTCGGCTGGCCGTCGAGCTCGGCCAAGCGCTGCTCGAGGGCATTGCGGTTGCAGAGGCCGGTGAGCGAATCGAGCGTCGACCGCCGCCGGTGGGCGCGATCGGACTCGACCAGCGCGCCGGAGAGGATCACGCCGCAGAGGACGAGGGCGGCGGCCGCCATCACCTGCTGGTAGTTCGCGGCTGCGGTGGCCGCATCGAAGCCGTAGGTCGAGACGCCCAGCAGGGCGAGGATGAACGCGGTGCCGACGACGATGCCGCGCGGCTCGAAGCGAGCGCCGAGGGTGACGGCCGGCAGCGCGAACCACATCAGCGCCGGGCTTTCGGCGCCGCCGGTGATAACGACGGCGTCGGCGAGCAGCAGCGGCAGCATCCCCCAGGCGGTGGCGACCCAGATCTCGGGGTGAGTGCTGCTGCGCATGAAGCGGTCGGCGACGTCGAAACCGGCGAGCCCGATCGCGAGCGGCGCCACCCACCACCAGCCGATGTCGTCGCTGATCAGCGCCAGGCCGACGGCGAGGATCGCGAAGCAGGCGAGCCGGTAGCGGCGCAGCCGCAGCTCCATGTCGATCAGCCGCTCGCGGCGGGCGTCTTCGCGAATCGCCATCAGCGACTCCTTCGGCGGCGCCGTCGCGACAGCCTGCTCGTGCGCGGAGCGCAATCTCTTCGCCGTCAATCTCACGAATATGGACATCGGCGTTCCACAATCGAGACTTGAGGCCGTGGAAGACTCCCGCCTCAACCTTTTGTCTACATCGTCGGCTGACTCAGGCGACGAGCTGCAGGTCCTTGGGCAGGCCGCTGAGATTGCGGCAGCCCCTCTCGGTGACCACCACGAGGTCCTCGATCCTCACGCCGAGCTCTCCCGGCAGGTAGATCCCGGGCTCGATCGTCACCACCTCCCCCGCTTCGAGGACGTCGCTGGAACGAGGCGAGACGCGTGGCGCCTCGTGCACCTCGAGCCCGACCCCGTGCCCGAGCCCGTGCCCGAAGTGCTCCTTGTGCCCGGCCGCCTCGATCCGCTCGCGGGCGACGCCGTCGAGCTCTTCGCCCCCGATGTCGGCGCGGACGGCGTCCAGGGCCGTCGCCTGCGCCTCGCGGACCGTCTCGTAGACCTCGCGGGCCCGCTCGCCCGGCTCGCCGGTGGCAAAGGTCCGGGTCCCGTCCGAGCAGTAGCCGTCGAGCTTGGCCCCCATGTCGAAGACGACCAGCTCGCCGCCGCGGATCTCGCGCTCGCCCGGCTCGGCGTGCGGCAACGACCCGTTCGGCCCCGCGGCGACGATCGCCGGAAAGGACGGGTCGCCGCCGAGCCCTCGGATCCGCGCCTCGGCGGCGCGGGCCACCTCCCGCTCGCTGCGCCCGACCAGGCCCCGCTCCAGGCTCCAGCGCCAGACCTCGTCGGCCAGCTCGGCCGCGGCGGCAATCGCCTCCAGCTCGTCGCTGTCCTTGACCCGGCGCAGCTTCTCGACCGCGCCGCCCGCCGCGACCAGCTCGGTGCCCTCGCCGAGCTTTCCCTTCAGCTTCTCCAGCAGCCGCACCGGGACGTGGTCGTCCTCAAAACCCACCCTGCCGGTGAGGTGCGCGGCGATCCCGGCGAGCCAGTCGTCGACCACGGTCATCACCTCCCAGCCCTCGACCTCCGTCTCGGCCCGCTCGGTGTAGCGAAAATCGGTTAGGAACAGCCGGGTATCGGGCCCGCAGACGCAAGCGCCGTTGGTGCCGGTGAACCCGGTCAGGTAGCCGACGTTGACCAGCTCCGTGACCAGCATCAGGTCCAGCTCGCGCTCGCCGAGTCCGGCGGCGAGACGGTCGCCGCGGCCCTTCATGACTCGCGAGAGACGCCGAGCTCGCGGGCGAGCGTCGCCAACGCGTCGCGGTAGCCGTCGGGCCCCCTGCCGGAGATCTTCTCCAGGACCAGCCCGTCGAAGACCGAGACCCTGCGCCAGTCCTCGCGCGCGTCGACGTCGGAGAGGTGGACCTCGACCGCCGGCAGGCCGGTCAACTGCAACGCGTCGGCGATCGCGCGGCTGTAGTGGGTCCAGGCGCCGGCGTTGATCAAGACCGCGTCGGCCATCTCCGGAGCGCGGTGCAGGTACCCGACGAACTCGCCCTCCCCGTTGGTCTGGAAGAAGATCGTTTCCAGGCCCAGCTCGCGTGCCCAACCCTGAATCCTCGTCTGCAGCTCGGCCAGCGAGAGCCCCCCATACATCGCGGCGTCGCGCCGCTCCAGCACGTCGAAGTTGACCCCGTGCAGGACGGCGATCCGGTTGTGGGCGCTGGTCACTGGACCGCACCCCCGGGAGCGGCGAGCTCGGCCACCGCCGCCTGCACCCTGTCGGCGTCGACCAGCTGCCCCACCTGCGGCTGGCCGGGCTCGGCAATCAGCACGAAGCCGACCCCCTCGGAGGTGCGCTTCTTGTCGCGCTGCACAGCGTCGAGGATCGCGTCGGCGCCGATCGCCGGGTCGATCGCGGTCGGCAGGTGCAACCGGCGCAGGATCGCCTCCACCTCGTCGCGCAAATCCGAGGCTTCGGAGAGCCGCAGCGCCGCCAGCAGCCCCAGCCCGATCGCCTCGCCGTGGCGGTAGCGGCTGTACTCGCTCGCCGCCTCGATCGCGTGGCCGACGGTGTGGCCGAGGTTGAGGACGGCGCGCAGGCCGGCATCGCGCTCATCGGCGGCCACGACCTCGCACTTGTAGCGCGCGCATTCGAAGATGAGCTGGCCGAGGTCGGCGGCATCGAGGGCCTCGATCGAGCGCACCCGCTCCCAGACCGAGCCGCCCGCCAGCAAGCCGGTCTTCAGCGCCTCGACGAAGCCGGCGGCCAGCTCCTCCGCGGGCAGGCTCGCCAGGGTCGAGGTGTCGGCGATCACCGCCGCCGGCAGGTGGTAGGCGCCGACGTAGTTCTTGCCCTCGGGCAGGTCGACGCCGGTCTTGCCGCCGTAGGCGGAGTCGACCTGCGCGACCAGCGAGGTCGGCAACTGCACAACCGGCACCCCGCGCTGGTAGGTGTGGGCGCAGAATCCCGCCAGGTCGCCGACGACGCCGCCGCCGAGGGCGACCACGTGGTCTTCACGGGTCATCCCCGCCCGGGCCAGCTCGCGCAGCACACGCTCGGCCTCGGCCATCGTCTTCGCCCGCTCCCCCGGCTCGACCTCGACCGTGGCCTCGAGCGGCGCCAGGCGCTCCGCGTACAGCTCTCCGACCGTGGTGTCGGTGACGCAGAAGCGGCGCCCCTCGAGCGGCCAGGGACCGGCGCCGAGCAGTCCCGGCCCGACCAGCACCGGGTACTCGCCCGAGGAGCTGATCGCCCAGAGCAGCTTGGTTCCGGCCGGCAGATCGATCAGCGCCCGAATCGACGGCAGCGCCCTGGCGACCAGGCCCGGATCCCCCTGCGGCAGGACGACGTCGGCGAGCTGCTCGTAGAGCGGCATCCGCACCCGCAGCAGCTCGGCCACGTCGTCAAGGCTGCGAGCCAGCGGACGGTCGGTCCCCTCGATTCGCCGCCAGGCCTCTTCGCCGTCCACCTGAAGCCAGACGACGATGTGGCGGTCAAGCGCCTCGCGGACGCGCGCCGAGAGGACGCTGCCGCCGCCGAGGGCGATCGCGCCACCGTCCGCCCGCTCCAGGAGCTCGCCGACCACCTCCGCCTCGCGAGCGCGGAAGGCTTCCTCGCCGTCGCGCTTAAAGGCCTCGCCGATCGGCACGCCCAGCTCGCGCTCCATCAGGTCGTCGATCTCGGTCGTCTCCAAACCGGACAGCTGCGCGACGTCGAGGGCGACGCTCTTGCCCGCCCCCATGAAACCGATGAAGACGATCGCGGGCCGGCTCACCGATTCACCCGCGAAAGTCGATTCTCTGCTTGTAGGCCTCGACCGCCGCCAGGACGTCCTCGATGTGGTCGCCGCCGAACTTCTCGCGGTAGCAGCGCGCCAGGGTCAGGCAGACCATCGCCTCGGCGACGACGGCGGCGGCCGGCACCACGGTGGAGTCGGTGCGCTCGCGCAGCGCCTGCGCCGGCTCCTTGGTCTCGGTGTCGACCGAACGCAGCGGCTTGGTCAGGGTGGAAATCGGCTTGATCGCCGCCCGCACCGAGAGCGGCAATCCGTTGGTCATCCCGCCCTCGAGGCCGCCGGCATGGTTCGTCTCGCGGTGGTAGCCGCGCTCCCGCGACCAGAAGATCTCATCGTGCGCCTCGGAACCGGGCCGGCCGGCGACGTCCCAGGCCTCGCCGATCGCCACTCCCTTCACCGACTGGATCGAGGCGACCGCGCCGGCCAGCTGGCCGTCGAGCCGCTCTTCCCAGGAGATGTGGGAGCCGAGGCCTGGCACGAGGCCGAAGGCGCGCACCTCGAAGCTGCCGCCGAGGCTCTCGTTCGCCTTGCGCAGGCGATTGATCTCCGCCACCATCGCCCCGCTCGCCTCCGGGTCCAGGCAACGGACCGGGTCCTCGTCGACGGCGGCGAAGTCCTCGGGGCCGAGGTCTGCCCGCTCGGGGGCCTTTACGGAGGCGATCTGGATGACGTGGCTGTGGACGCTGACGCCAAGCGCCGCCAGGAAGCCGCGAGCGAGCGAACCGGCCGCAACCCGCGCCGCCGTCTCGCGGGCGCTTGCGCGCTCGAGGACGTTGCGGATGTCGCCATGGCCGTACTTCTGGGCGCCGACGAGGTCGGCGTGGCCGGGCCGCGGCAGGTGCACCTCGTCGGGCTCGAAGCCCTCCACCGGCCAGGGACTCATCCGCTCCTCCCAGTTGGCGTAGTCGCGGTTGGCGACCAGCACCGCGACCGGGCTGCCGAGGGTGCGCCCGTGGCGGACGCCGGAGCGGATCTCGACCGAGTCGGTCTCGATCTTCATCCGACCGCCGCGACCGTGGCCGAGCTGGCGGCGGGCCATGTCGCGGTCGAGCACGTCCCGGTCGAGCGCCAACCCGGCGGGCAGGCCCTCGACGATCGCGACCAGCCCGGGGCCGTGGGACTCGCCCGCGGTGGTGAAGCGAAAGCGCGTGCTCATGCGCGCAAGGCTATCGGCGGAACGATTGGCGAATAGTTGACCCTATGGGGTCATCAAATCGCCAGCCGAGCCGCCGCGCGCATCGTCTCCAGCGGCGCCTCCAGGCCGGTCCAGAGCTCGAAGGAGCGGGCACCCTGGCGGACCAGGATCTCGATGCCGTCGACCGTCCTCGCCCCGGCGGCCTCGGCGGCGGCGAGCAGGAGCGTCGGCTCCTCGCCGTAGACCATGTCGACGACCGTTTGCCCGGGCCCAAAGCGGTCCGTTTCCAGCGGCAGCTCGGCGAACGGATCCTCCCCGCCCAGCCCTACCGAAGTCGTGTTGACGATCAGCTCGTAGTCGCGGATGTCGGGAGCTGCCACCGGCGTGCCGCCGAGGTCATCGCAGAGGTTGCGGGAACGAAGCTCGGTGCGGTTCCAGACGCTGAGTTCAGCCCCCTCGCGCAGCAGAGCCCAAACGACCGCCCGGGCAGCGCCGCCGGCGCCGAGAATCAGAGCCCGCTTGCCTCCTACCTGCCCTTCCAACGATGCCAGGAAGCCGGCGGCATCCGTGTTGTCGGCTCGAACCGAGCCATCCACGAAGCTGAGCGTGTTGACGGCGCCGATCTCGCGCGCCGTCTCGGAGAGCTCGTCGGCGAGCGCCAGCGCCGCCTCCTTGTGGGGAATCGTCAGGTTGGCGCCCACGCAATCGCCCCCGGCCATCGAGCGGACCCGTGCCTCGAACTCGTCGGGCCTGACGTCGATCGCCTCGTAGCTCCACTCGCCGCCCAGGCCCAGCTCCGCCAGGGCCGCGTTGTGCATCGCCGGCGAGCGTGAGTGGGAGACGGGATGGCCGAGGACGGCGAGCCTCTTCATTCGCAGCTGTCGGGCGATTCGCCGCCGGCCGCTTCGCGGGCTTCGTTGTAGCGGGCGACGTCGGCCTGGAACTCGGCGTCCGTGGAGGAAAAGGCGTGCTTGCCACAGGCACCCGGTTCGACCACGTAATAGAGGTAGTCGACCTGCGCGGGACGGGCCGCCGCTTCGATCGAGGCGAGGCCGGGGCTGGAGATCGGACCGGGAGGCAGGCCCGCGTTGAGCCGCGTGTTGTACGGAGAGTCGACGGCCAACTCCGATTCGGTCAGCGGCTCCTCGTAGTTGCCGGTGGCAAAGCGGATCGTGGCATCGATCCCGAGCGGGATCCCTTCCCGCAGCCGGTTGTATATGACCGCCGCGATCAGCCTGCGCTCGCTGTCCAGCTGCGCCTCCTCCTCGACCATCGAGGCGATCGTGACGACGTCGTGCAGGGTGAGGTTCTTCGAGCGCGCATAGCTCAGGTCGAGCGCCGCGGTGCGCCGCCTGAAGTCCTGCAGCTGCAGCTGGACGAGGTCGGAGACCGGCGCCCGCTTCTCCAGCTCGAAGGTGTCCGGAAACAGAAATCCCTCGTGGCCCTCGCTGGCCTTCTCGTAGTCGCCCCGCAGCCCCGCTTCCCGTGCCAACTCCGCCGTCTGCGCCCGCGAGTAGCCCTCGGGGATGGTCAGGGTGATCGTTTTCAGGAACGCCGACGGCGGCGGCGCAGGATCGCTGTCGAAGTGCTGGTAGGCGGCGATCGCCGCAGCGGCGGCCCCGGTGAGGACGACGGCGACCACGACCGCGACGACGATCCAGCCGCGGTCGCGCCTCGGGCGCGAGGGGGGCGACGATGCCGTCGGGGCCGCGCCGGGTTCCTCGGCTGCCGGCTCCTCGTCCCAAAAGTCCTCTTTGCCAGCCCGCGCAGGCGGCGACTCCAACGGCGGCGGAGGCGGCGGCGGTGCGACCGCCTCCTGGCCGGCGCCCTTCCCCTCGCGTTCGCGGCGTCGCTGCTCCCGCTCGCGACGACGCTGCTCGCGCGCAGCCGCGGCCGGGTCGTCGGAGTCGGCGAAGGGATCGCCGAGCCAGTCGTCAGCCATCGTCCTCGGACCCTTCGATCGCGGCCCGCCCCGCGAGGTATGCCTGCAGGAGGTGGGCGGCGGCAAGCGAGTCCGGTGGCGCCGTCGCCCCTTCCCGCCTGCTCGCCTCAGCCATGCGCGTGGTCAGGCGCTCGTCGTAGGTCTCCACCGGGACGTCGAGGACGGCTTCGAGTTCGCCGCAGAAGGTGCGGACGAGTTCGACCTGGGCCCCCTCCGCGCCGCTGAGGTGCAAAGGCAGGCCCACCACCACCCGTTCGACCTCGTAGCTGGCGACCAACTCGGCAACCGAGCGAGGCTCCGGCGGCTCGATCGTCGGCAGCGGCGTCGCCAGCGTCCCGCTCGGGTCGGAGATAGCGCAGCCGATCCGGGCCGTGCCGTGGTCGAGGGCGAGGACGCGCATCCGCAGTTGCTACCCGATCTCCCGTTCGATCGCCTGCCGCGCGACCGCCAGCGCCTCGGCGAGCTTCGAGGGATCCTTGCCGCCGGCCTGCGCCATCTCGTCGCGCCCGCCGCCGCCGCCGCCGACCACCGGCGCCGCCTCGCGCACGATCGTCGCCGCCGAGACCCCGCGCGCGACCGCGTCCTTGGTGACGAGGACGACCAGGCCGACCTTGCCGCCCTCGGCGCCGCCGAGGGCGACGGCCGAGGCGCCGCCGAGCTTCGACTGAACGCGATTGGCGAGATCGAGCAGCTGCTTCTGGTCCGCGATCGGCGCCCGCGAGGCGACCAACCTCAGGCCGTCAACATCGCTCGCCTCCGCGGTAAGGCGCTCCGCCTCGTCGGTGAGCAGCTGCTTCGCGGCCTGCTTGGCGCCCTCGCCCGCCTCGCGCAGCCGCTCAACGGCGCGTCGGGCACCGCTGAGCGGGTCCTGCGGCGAGCCGAGCAGCTCGCCGATCTCGCGCAGCCTCTCCTCGCGCTCGCGGAACCAGTCGATCGCCGCCGGCCCGGTCAGCGCCTCGATCCGGCGCACGTTTGCCGCGCTCGACCCCTCCGAGGCGATCTTGAAGATGCCGACCTCGGCGGTGTTGGCGACGTGGGTACCGCCGCAGAGCTCGCGCGAGACTCCGTCGACCTCCACCACCCGCACCCACTCACCGTATTTCTCGCCGAACAGGGCCATCGCACCGAGGCGCTCGGCCTCGGCGCGCTCCATCTCCAGCCAGCGCACCGGCCGGCTCGCCTTGACCCACTCGTTGACGCGGTTCTCGATCGCCTGCAGTTCCTGGGCGCCGAGCGCCTGGCCGTGGGTGAAGTCGAAGCGCAGCTTGTCGGGACGGACGGCGGAGCCGGCCTGGCGGACGTGATCGCCGAGTCGCTCGCGCAGCGCCGCGTGCAGCAGGTGCGTCGCCGTGTGGTTGCGCATCGTGGCGTGGCGCGCCTCGTGGTCGACCAGCGCCTCGACCGCGGTACCGCTTTCGATGCTGCCCGGCTCCACCTCGAGCGCCTGGTCCTCGCCCAGCCGGTAGACGTCGAGGACCCTCGCCTCTCCCCCGTCCCAGCGCAGGACGCCGGAGTCGGCGACCTGGCCGCCGCCCTCGGCGTAAAAGGGGCTCTCCTCGAGCTTGACCAGCGCCCTGCCGTCGTCGGCCGTCGCCGCCGCGACGCCGGTCGTCGCGCGCAGCGTCTCGTAGCCGACGAAGCGGGCCGGCGGCGCTGCGGCGGCAAAGGCGATCACCTTCTGGTGCCGGTCCTCGGAGCCGTGGGCGGTGGCGGCGCCGACGCGGGCGCGCTGGCGCTGCTCCTCCATCAGCTCCTCGAAGCCGCCGTCGTCGACCGCGAGCCCCTGCTCGGCGAGCAGCTCCTTGGTCAGGTCGTAGGGAAAGCCGTAGGTGTCGTGCAGCTTGAACGCGTCCGCCGCGTCGACCCAGGAGGTGCCGGCCTCCTTCGCCTCGGCGACCAGCCGCTCCAGCAGCTCGGTGCCGCGCTCCAGAGTGCGGCCGAAGCTCTCCTCCTCGTCGCCCACCCAGCGCGCGATCGTCTCCCGCTCGGCGAGCAACTCCGGATAGACGTCCCCCATCGCCTCGATCGTCCGCTCCGCGAAGCTGCCGAGCCAGGGCGCCTCCAAACCGAGCGCGCGGCCCTGCTGGATCGCCCGCCGCATGATCCGCCGCAGGATGTAGCCGCGATCTTCGTTGGAGGGGACGACCCCGTCGGCGATCAGGAAGGCGGCGCCGCGCGAGTGGTCGGCGACGATCCGCATCGCCCGGGTCACCGCTCCGCCCTCCTCGTAGCGGCGCCCCGACATCTCCTCGGCGAGATCGACCAGCGGCCGCAGCAGGTCGGTCTCGAAGACCGAGGGCACGTCCTGGAGGATCGCCGCCATCCGGTCGAGGCCCATACCGGTGTCGATGTTGCGCATCGGCAGCTCGGTCAACGAGCCGTCCTCAGCGAGGTCGTAGGTCATGAAGACGTGGTTCCAGAACTCCAGGAAGCGGTCGGTGTCGTCGCCGGGCCGCTCGCCCGCCGCTCCGAAGCCCTCGCCGCGGTCGAGGTAGAGCTCCGAGCAGGGACCGCATGGCCCGGAGGGCCCCGCCTGCCAGAAGTTGTCGGCGCGGCCGAGGAGGACGATCCGCTCCTCGGGCATCCCCTGCGCCTTCCAGATCTCGATCGCCTCCTCGTCGGGACCGAGGCCCAGCTCCTCGTCGCCGCCGAAGACGGTTGCCCAGATCCGCTCGGGGTCCATGCCGAAGCCCTGGGTCGAGAGCTCCCACCCCCAGGCGATCGACTCCCGCTTGAAGTAGTCGCCGAAGCTCCAGTTGCCGAGCATCTCGAAGAAGGTGAGGTGGCGGGCCGTCTTGCCGACCTCCTCGACGTCGGTCGTGCGGAAGCATTTCTGCACGTCGGCGAGACGGCGCGAGGGCGGCTCCTCGCGACCGAGGAAGTAGGGCTTGAACGGCTGCATCCCGGCCGTGGTCAGCAGCACCGAGGGATCGTGGACGGAGGGGACCAGCGAAGCCGAGGGAACGATCGTGTGCCCGCGCTCCGCGAAGAACGAGAGGTAGGTGTCGCGGATCTCCTTCGCCTTCATAGGCAAGGGAGCCTAAGACAGAGCCAAAGACAGGCGCTGACGGCCGCCGCCCTCGCCCGTTGAAGGGCTGGATGCGACTAGCCCTACCCTTGAGTAGATGGGTTCCGATACCCGGGTGGCGGGGAGATGAACGACGAGCGCCTGGCGCGCCACGCCGCGGCCGGGGACAAGGCCGCCTTCGAGGCGATCTTCCGGCGCTACCACCAGGATCTCTACCGGTACTGCATGGCGACCGTCGGCAACCCGCAGGACGCTCAGGACGCGCTGCAGAACACGATGGTGAAGGCGATGCAGGCGCTGCCGGGCGAGCAGCGCGAGATCAAGCTGAAGCCCTGGCTGTACCGGGTGGCCCGCAACGAGTCGATCGAAACGCTGCGCAAGCGCCGCGACGGCGTCGAGCTGAATGCCGAGCGGGAGGCGATGAGCTGGGAGATTGCCGAGTCGGCCGCGACCCGCGAGCGGCTGCGGCAGCTCTTCCTCGATCTCGATCAGCTGCCGGAGCGGCAACGCTCGGCGCTGGTGATGCGGGAGCTGGCGGGTCTCGGCTTCGGCGACATCGCCGCCGCCTTCGAGACCTCCGCCGAGGTCGTGAGGCAAACGCTCTACGAGGCGCGGCTGAGCCTGCGGCAGATGGACGAGGGGCGTGAGATGAGCTGCGAAAAGGTGATGCGGGCGCTTTCCGATGCGGACGGGCGGGTCACCCGCCGCCGCGACCTGCGCGCCCACCTGCGCGACTGCGCCGACTGCCGCTCTTTCCGCGACGGCATTGCCGAGCGCCGCGGCGAGTTCGCGGCGATCGCGCCGCTCCCGGTTGCGCTCTCGGCGGGCCTGCTGCAGGCCCTCACCGGCGCCGGGGCGAGCAACCTCGGCGCGGCAGGCGCCGCCTCGGCGACGGGCACCACGGCGTCCGGCGCCGGTGCCGCCGCAGCCGGTGGAGGACTCGCGGGGACGGTCGGCGCCGGGGCGGGAAAAACGATCGCCACCGCGACGATCGCCAAGTCGGCCGCTACCGTCGCCGTCGTCGCCGCGGTCGGGGTCTCGGCCGCCGAGCGCGGTGGCGTCGTCGATCTGCCGCTGGGCGGGAATGACGGCAAGGAGGCGAAGCGCGCACCCCAGCCGCAGTCGCCCGCCGCGAACGAGGCAGCGGCCGACCCAGCACCCGCGACGGGCTCCCAGGGCGAGGGCGACAAGAGCGCCGGCGTGAGCCTCCGGTCCGAGAGCGCAAAGAACGCGGGGCCGACCCCCGGCGCACCGAGCGATGCGCAGCAGGCGGGCAAGCAAGCACCGCCGTCCGGCCCCCCGTCGCGGCCCGGCCAGTCCCAGGCGAAGCCAGCGCGCGAAAGCTCCGGAGGGAACTCCGAACCCGGCAAGCCCCAGGCGGACGGGCCGCCGACTCAGGCGCCGCCCCCAGCCGCGAGCAAGGGCCAGGAAACGGCGGCCGGAAGCAAACCGCCGCAGGCGAGCGCCCCGCCGGCCGGCCCCCCGCCCGAAAAAGGGGCCCCAGCAGCGAAACCGTCGCAACCACCGACCAGCGAGGGGGCGTCAGCTGCGGCTCCGCCGCCGCCGCCAGCCGCAGCCCCCGAAACGCCCGCGGCGACCAAAAGACCCCCGCAATCGAAGGGCTCCGGGACGGACGAGGTGGAAGCGCTCGAGCCCGCACCAAAGGGCTAGACCGCGCAGGGCCCAATTCCAGTCAGATACTCGGCCAGCGGCCATCAAACACTCGGCCAGCGCCGCCGACACCGGGCCTGACGGGAGGGTTCAAGGCTCGTTTCAGCGGCTAGAAGGAATCGAGTGGGCACCTGCCCGCGAGGCAGAGACTTCAAAGGAACACTTCGAAGGAGGGACGATGAAGCTCCACGCGAGGATCGTAATCCTGACCGGAATGTTGGCGCTGGCGGCGGTTCCAGCCACGGCGAGTGCCGTGCCGGACTACAACCCCAGTCCACCGGACTACAAACCGGCGCCACCGCCACCGCCGCCGCACGCGAAAGCGTACGGAAAACGCTGTCAGGGCAAAAGCAAGAAACACGTCAAAGGCCAGAAGGGGACTGAGTTCAGCCGCTGCGTGAGGGCGCTGAAGAAAGCGGCCAACAACCCGAACATGGCGCCCGGACAGGTCTGCAAGCACGAAAGCAAGGAGCACGTCAAAGGCCAGAAAGGCACTGCGTTCTCGCGTTGCGTGAAACTGGTCGCGCACCGGCGCCGCGACGAAAGAAAAGCCGCCCGCGAAGCAACCGCGCTGTCGAGCGGCCAGGTGAGCGCGTAGTCCGAGCGTCCCCCGGAAAGGGGCCCTGGCTACGCAGAGATCGTCCCGTGCCCGACGATCGCCTCTCCGGAGAGCAGAACCGCCGTCTGCCCCGGAGAGGCGGCGTCGAAGGTCTCCGCCAACTCGACATCGAGCTCCGGATGCCGGCCCGCCGGCGCCGCTGAGACCTTGGCCGGCACGACCCGCGAGCGGTAGCGCAGCTTGACGCCGTCGACCCCGGCGGCGTCGCGGTGGAGGACCGCGTCGCGAACCCTGACCGAGCGCGCGGCGAGGTCGGCGCGGGTGCCGACCGTGACCGTGTTGGCGCTGGCGTCGGTGGCCAGCACGTAGAGGGGCTCCTCGGCCGAGACGCCGATGCCGCGTCGCTGGCCGACGGTGAAGTTGTGATGGCCGCGGTGGCGGCCGATCGGGCGGCCGCGACGGTCGAGCACCGCTCCGTCGCGGTCCCGCAGGCCACCGTGGCGGCGCAGGAACCTTGCCTTGCCCTGTCCGGCCAGGAAGCAGAGATCCTGGCTCTCCGGCTTGCGGGCGACCGCGAGGCCGTGGCGGGCGGCGATCTCGCGCACTTGCGGCTTGGTCAGCTCGGTCAGCGGAAAGCGAAGCCGGTCGAGCAGCGGCGGTGGCAGCGCCGCCAGCATGTAGCTCTGGTCCTTGGCCTGGTCGGCCGCGGCGGCGAGCAGCGGGCCGTGCCCGTCGGAGACGATGCGGGCGTAGTGGCCGGTGACGAGGTAGTCCGCGCCGAGCCGCTCTGCCAAATCGACCATCGCCGCGATCCGCACCTCGCCGTTGCAGACGATGCAGGGGTTGGGGGTGGCGCCGGACCCGTAGCCGGAGAGGAAGGCGCCAACGACGCGGCGGCGGAACTCCTCCTCCAGATCGAGCGTCAGGTGCGGCAGGTCGATCGAGTGGGCGACGGCCCTGGCGCCGAGGACCGCCTCCGGTGAGCAGCAGGCCTTGGCGCCGTCGGTCTCGGGATCCGCCCAGAGCTTCAACGTCACGCCAAGCACCTCGGCGCCCCGCTCGCGCTCCAGCAGCGCCGCGACCGCGCTGTCGACGCCGCCCGACATCGCCACCAGGACGCGGTCGCGACCCTCGCGGCCCCCGTCCGTCCCCGCCGGAGCCAATCGCCGGTCCGAGGCCGCGGCGCTCGCCAGCGCCCGATGCAGAGCGTCGGCGGCCAGCTGCGCCGCGTGCCGCTTGGCCGGCGTCAGACCCCCGATCGCCCCGTCGACCTCCTCGATGCCGATCCGCGCCGCGACCAGCACCTCCTCTCCGTCGACCATCTCCGCCACAGCGGCCGTAGCCGCCCGCGTCGCCCCGCACCCCTCGGCATCGAAGCTCACGGCCACAACCCGCCCGTCCTCGATGACGAGGGAAACACGCGAGAGATCACCGCAGGCAGCGCCCCCCGCAGCGCCCGTGAAGGCACCCTCGGCAGCCGGACCGCGCCGCGTCTCATCGCTCAAAAAGTGCTCGAAAAGATCCCTGGTCATGCTCACAGGGTAGAGCCGAAGCCCGCCACCGGTGAAGGCTGCATCGGGCCCCTGGCAGGGGCCCGATGTGAATCTCACATTTCCAGGAGTCTCCTCAGGTCGGCTGCCACGGCCGTTTTCTCGAGCTGGCGCCAGGTGATCCGCACGACCCGCCAGCCAGCGGCCTGTAGAAGGCGGTCGCGTTCGCGGTCGGCCTCGAAGGCCTGCCGTGTCCCGTGGGCCACCCGTCCGTCGAGCTCGACGACGAGCCTCTGCTCAGCCCAAAGACAGTCGACGACGAAGAAGCGCCCGCCGACCGCCAGGTCGGCGTTGAAGCGGGGCCGGGGAAGTCCATGATCATCGACGAATCGCGCGAACCGCTCCTCGAAGTCATTTCGCGTGACGCCGGAGAACGCCGTCCGATCGCCGAGCATCGCACGCAGCACCCCTGTTCCTCGCCGGCCTCGATGACGGGCAAGCAGGTCGGGGATCGACAGCCGGTCGGTCAACTGCCGGACTTCGACCTCGTTGAAGGCCCGTTCCACCTCGCGCCTGGTGGCCACCGCGGCAAGGTCGAGGATCGTGCGAGGCACTGTCGTAACGGGGATTCCGTTCAAGACCGTCCGCTCGTCCGCCGGCACGTGCGAGCGGTGAACCACGATCCCCGCTCGTGGCCTGCCATTGCGCGGTCTGGTGACCTCGACCGCGGACTGGCGAAGCGGAATCAACCGCCACAGCCGCGCGGCGGAGCGGTGGCTCAGCATCGCCCCCGGGCCGGAGGCGAGTACGGCGGCCATCCACTGTCCCTCGACGCTGAGCCTCGCGTGCCCGACGGCGTAGACACCGAGGTGGAGCGGGCGGAGCGATCCTCGTTCAAGTCGGCTCCCGATCGCCCGCCGCCCGATCCCAGCGCGAGGAGCTGCGCCCGACAAACGCCCATCGCCACCTGTCGCTCCACAAAGAGGATGTCTGAACCTGTCGAGGGAGGACGCGGTGTGCGGTTGGCGAGCGCCGGACCAAGCGAGGCAAGGACGCAGGGAGGCCGAATAGCAGCGCTATTTGGCCGACTGAGGACGCCGCATCGCGCCGGTCCGCCGCCGCCAGACGCGCGCCGCGTCCGACCGAGCCAGGTTCGAAAAAGGCTCCAACCCGGCGTTACCGCCCCTGGCTTTGATCCCTTGAAGTGAAGGGCGGGCGCCTCCTCGCGATCCCACGAGACCGAGAGAGATCGGCTCCCTAGCCGTTTGTGTTGGGTCAAACGTTGGGACGGCTCGCGCACGGGCTCGAGCCTTGCGCCAACCGTAGCACCGCCGAGGCCGCTCGCCTAGCCCTCTTCCAGTTCGGCATCGAGATTGGAGAGCAGCAGCTCGGCCTCGCTCCAGTCGTGCGGGCGTACGCGCAGGGCGATGTCGCCGTGGCCGAAGCGATCGAGCGGCCAGTCGGCCGTCAGGACGCCCTCGATCCCGGCCTCGGTCAGCGCCTGGTACCAGGCCCGCGCGGTCCTGACGTCGGCGAAGTCGCGCACGACCTCCCAGCTGTCGAAGCTGGGGTCGTCGACGTGCACGGGCGTGGTCCCCGGCCCGGGGCCGAAGGCGCGGCGGAGGCGATCGATCAAGCTCATCGCCCACATCTTGACGCGGCGCTCCTCAGCGGGGGCGCCGCGATCGACTTGACGACTCAGTGGCCGGCGAGCCCTGGTTTGTGCAGGGCGATGCCCAGCTCCTTCAGCTGCATCTCCTCGACCGGCGCCGGGGCGCCGGTCAGAGCGTCGGCGCCCGAGGCGGTCTTGGGGAAGGCGATCACGTCGCGGATCGAGTCGGCCCCGGCGAGTCGTTGGACGATCCGGTCGAGCCCATAGGCGATACCGCCGTGCGGGGGGGCGCCGTAGCGCAGGGCCTCGAGCAAGAAGCCGAACCGGGCCTCGGCCTCGGCGGCGTCGATCCCGAGCGCCGCGAAGACCGCCTGCTGGACGTCGGCCCGGTGGATACGGATCGAGCCGCCGCCCATCTCCTGGCCGTTCCAGACCAGGTCGTAGGCGAGCGCCCGCGCTTCACCGGGTCGGTCCGGATCGAAGTCTCCGGCGGGCGCCGTGAAGGGGTGGTGCAGCGGGTCCCAGCGCCGCTCCCCCTCGTTCCACTCCAACAGCGGCCAATCGACGATCCAGACGAGACGGTGCTCGTCGGCCGGGATCAGCTCGAAGCGCTGGGCCAGCTCGACGCGCAGCTGACCAAGCACCGCGTCGGCAACCCGACGTTGGTCGGCGACCAGCAGCAGCAGGTCGCCCTCCTCGGCGTCGAGGCGGGAGTTGAGATCGCGCAGCTCCTCTTCGGAGAGGAACTTGGCGGTCGGCGAACGCCAGCCCTCGCCCTCGCGGAAGGCCCAGACGAGGCCCTTCGCCCCCAGCTCCTGGGCGCGCGAGATGAGGCCGTCGAGCTCCGAGCGCGGCAGCTCGCGCCGCCCCGCGTTGAGGCCGCGGACAGCGCCGCCGGAGGCGATCGCGCCGCTGAAGACCTTGAACTCGGTCTCGCGCAGGGCATCGGAGAGGTCGACCAGCTCGAGGCCGAAGCGCATGTCCGGCCGGTCGGTGCCGAAGCGGTCCATCGCATCGTCGTAGGGCAGGCGTTGCAGCGGCAGCTCCAGCGCCGGGCCCCCGGCCCGCTCGAAGACATGCGCCAGCAGCCGCTCGTTGACCTCGATCACGTCGTCGACGCCGACGAAGGACATCTCGATGTCGAGCTGGGTGAAGTCCGGCTGACGGTCGGCGCGCAGGTCCTCGTCGCGGAAGCAACGAGCGACTTGGTAATAGCGCTCGAAGCCGGCCACCATCAACAGCTGCTTGAACAGCTGCGGTGACTGCGGCAGGGCGTAGAAGGCGCCGCGCTGGAGGCGGCTGGGGACGAGGAAGTCGCGGGCGCCCTCCGGCGTCGAGCGGGGCAGGACCGGCGTCTCGACGTCGAGGCAGCCCTCGCCGTCGAGGACCTCGCCCATCGCCGCGGTGACGCGGTGGCGCAGGACGAGCGCCTCGCGCATCGACTCCCTGCGCAGGTCGAGGTAGCGGTGGCGCAAGCGAGCGTCCTCGCCGACCTCACCCGAGAAACCCTCGATCTGGAACGGCGGGGTATCGGCGTCGGCAAGCAGCTCGGCGACGCTCACCCGCAGCTCGAACTCGCCCGTCGGGAGCTCGGGGTTGATCGTGTCCTCGGAGCGCCTGACCACGACCCCGGCAACGCTCAGCACGTCCTCGGCGCGCAGTCGGTGCCCCAGCTCGAACGCCTCGCCGGAGGAATCGGGGTGGAAGACGAGCTGGACGAGCCCGGTGCGGTCACGAAGGTCGACGAAGATCAACCCCCCGTGGTCGCGGCGGCGGTGCACCCATCCGGCGACCCGCGCCTCGGAGTCGACGCGGTCCGCGAGGACCTGCCCGCACCAGGTGTCGCGGTAGGCGTTGGGCCGGATCGGAGGCAGGGGGGGACTCATCGGCGTGGGAAGTCTCTCACCGCGATTACTTCGCGAGCTGGTCGAGGACCTCGCCGGGTGCGACCGGGTGCTGGTCGCCGGACTCCATGTCCCGGATCTGCAGCGAGCCGTCCGCTTCCAGGATCAGCACGTGGCGAGCGCCGATCCGATTCGCGTGCTTGAGCTGGCCCTTCAGCCCGCGCCCCGCCAGGTCGACCTCGGCCGAGAGGCCCGCGTGGCGCAGCTCGATCGCCAGCGACAGCGCCCGCTGCCGCTGGTCGTCGTCGGCTGCGGCGAGGAAGGCGTCGCGCCCGGCGGTGCCTCCCTCCTCGCCCATCGCCAGCATGATTCGCTCGATCCCCGCGGCCCAGCCGACCGCCGG
>DASVWY010000023.1:0-4642 GCA_036392975.1 Solirubrobacterales bacterium
GATGCCCTTCGCGAGCCCGCGGCGGCCGACGACCAGGCGCAGCGGGCAGCCGAGCAGCTCCGCGTCGGTCAGCTTCTCCCCCGGCCCCGCATCGCGGTCGTCGTAGAGGACTTCGGCGCCCGCTTCGCGCAGCTGCTCGTAGAGGCTGTCGGCCGCCCCGCGCTCCGGCTCGCCCTGCTTGGCGAGCGAGACGAGCTGGACCTGCCAGGGGGCCAGCGGCCGCGGCCAGACGATGCCGCGCTCGTCGGCTTCCTGCTCGATCGCGGCGGCGACCACACGCGCCGGGCCGATCCCGTAGCTGCCCATGACGATCGGCCGTTCGCTTCCCCCCTCGTCGAGGAAGGTGGCCCCGAGCGGCTCCGAGTAGCGCGTCCCGAGCTTGAAGATGTTGCCGATCTCGATCGCCGGCTCGATCGTGATCGGGTGGCCGTTGACCGTGTCGCCGGCCTCGACGCAGCGCACGTCGATGCGCTCGAAGGCGAAGTCGCGGCCGGGCTCGACGCCGCGCAGGTGCGCATCGGCCTCGTTGGCCCCGGTGACGAAGGACTCGCCCTGGATCGCGGCGTCCTTCAGCACCGGCAGCCCGGCCCCGACCGGGCCGACGAAGCCGACCGGCCCCAGCTCGGCCTCGATCTCCTCCGCCTGCGCCGGCCTGAACTCGGCGCCGAGGGCGTTGCGAAGCTTGACCTCGTTGAGGCGGTGGTCGCCGCGGACGAGCACCAGGACCGTCCCCCGCCCCTCGACCGCGACCGGCATCGCCTTGATCAGCGCCCCGGCGGGGAGGCCGAGCGCTCCGGCGACCTCCTCGACGGCCGTCAGGCCGGGCGTCGAGACCTCCTCCGGCGCCTCCAGCGACGATGGCAGCTCGACGGGCTGCGGCTGCGCCGAGGCGATCTCGACGTTGGCCGCGTAGCCGGGCGCCAGCGCAACCTCGTTCTCGCCGGCCGGACAGGGCGCCATGTACTCGTGAGCCCCCGAGCCGCCCATCATCCCCACGTCGGACTCGACCCGGTGCCAGCGTAGGCCGCAGCGGTCGAAGATCCGCGCGTAGGCGTCGCTCTGAAGCCCGTAGGAGCGCGCCAGACCCTCCTCGTCGCGGTCGAAGGAGTAGGCGTCCTTCATCGTGAACTCGCGGGTCCGCAGGACCCCGGCCCGCGGCCGCGGCTCGTCGCGCTCCTTGGTCTGGATATGGAAAAGCATCAACGGCAGGTCGCGGTAGGAGCGCACCTCGCGGGCGACGTGGTAGGTGACGCACTCCTCGTGGGTCATCGCCAGCGCCATCTCCGCCCCCCGCCGGTCCTGGAGCTTGAACAGCTCCTCGATCCCGTAACGCCCGGTCTTCTTCCACGGCTCGGCTGGCTGCAGCACTGGCATCAGCATCTCCTGACACCCAATCCCCTCCATCTCCTCACGAATCACCGCTTCCACCTTGCGGTGCACCCGCCAGCCCGCAGGAAGGTACGTCCACAATCCAGCCCCGAGCTGGCGAACGAGTCCGGCTCTAACCATCAGCTTGTGAGAGACAGCCTCCGCATCGGACGGCGCCTCCTTCAGCGTGGGAAGAAAAGCTTGGCTCAGCCGGGTCACGCGGGGAAACCTACCGTTGCTCGCGGGGGGTGGCGCCGATCTGGGGGACCAGCCCGAGGAAGCTTCAGCTACCGCAGGGCTGGTGGCACCAGATCGGTGACAGGACCCGCCGCGCCACTACGCCCTGGTGAACCGGCGTCCCGCCGTCGGCGAAACATCCTCATCCAAAAGAACCTTCTCCGACTCCCCGCTCTGCGAAGCCTCGTGCTCAAGCTGCGCGATCCTCTCGGGAGTCAATTCACCGGCGTTCTCCTCCTCGATCTTCGCCAGCCAAGCGCCGCCCTCGGCGGACTTGGCCTCGTCGACCTCGACCTTGCCGCGATCGAGCGACTTGTCGATCTCCTCGAAGAGGGCGTCGACCAACTGCGCCTGCGGAACCTTCCGCAGCGGCTTGCCGTGGGAGAAGATCAGCCCCTCGTTCTTGGCGCCGGTGATGCCGAAGTCGGCGTGGCTGGCCTCGCCGATCCCGTTCACCGCGCAGCCCAGCACCGCGACCTCGATCGGCTCCGCGTAGCCCTCCAGCCGTTGCTCGATCTCGGCGACGACCGAGTCCATGTCGAATTGAAGGCGGCCGCAGGTGGGGCAGGCGATCAGCACCGGGCCGCGCTCGCGCAGTTGCAACGCCTTGAGGATCTCCCAGGCGACCTTGACCTCCTCCTCGGCGTGGAAGGTCGAGAGGCTGATCCGGATCGTGTCGCCGACCCCGTCGGCGAGCAGGGTCCCGAGCCCGACCGCGGATTTGAGCGAGCCCGACCACTTGGTGCCCGCCTCGGTTATCCCCAGGTGCAGCGGGTAGGGGATCTTCTCGGCCAGCAGCCGGTTGGCGGCGATCGTGTTGGGCACGTTGGTCGACTTGATCGAGACCTTGAAGTTCTCGAACTCGAGGTTCTCCATCAGCTCGACGAACTCGACCGCGGCGGCGACCAGCGCCTCGACGGGAGCCTCGCGCTCCAGCTCGTGCAGGTGCTTCGGCAGCGAGCCGGAGTTGACGCCGATCCGCATCGGCACCCCGGCCGCGGTCGCCCTCTCCGCCACCTCGGCGACTTTCTCCCGGCCGCCGATGTTGCCGGGATTGAGGCGGATGCAGTGGGCGCCGGCGTCGATCGCCTTCAGCGCCAGCGTGTGGTTGAAGTGGATGTCGGCGATAACCGGGATCGGCGATTCCCTGACGATCGTCCGCAGCGCCTCGGCGTCGTCGTCGCGCGGGACCGCGACCCTGACCAGGTCCGCGCCGGCGTCGGCGACCTTGCGGATCTGCTCCATCGTCGCCGCCAGATTGGCGGTCTCGGTCTTGGTCATCGTCTGCACGGCGACCGGCGCCCCGCCGCCGATCGGAACGCCGCCGACGAAGATCTGCCGCTTCGAGGCCACGAACCAAGCGTACCGAGCGGACATGCGCTGCCGAGGCGACCTCGCGGCGGCGAGCGTCGGCTAGCATGAACCAATGGGTACCCACCCCGGCGCTGCGGCAATGGCGCCCGGTGGGGGCAGGCGGTGGGCACTTGCCTCGCTGCTCCTCGCCGCGGTCGCCGGCTTGCTGCTGGCCGCTGCACCGGCTCAGGCCAGCTTCCATTTCATGAAAATCCGCGAGGTCCACACCGGTGGCGCCAGCGGCGGCAGCTACGTCGAGCTGCAGATGTGGGCCGGCGGCCAGAATTTCGTCAGCGGTCACCCGATCGTCGTCTACAACCCCAACGGCACGGTCGCCCACACCTTCACCTTCTCGGGCAACGTCGCCAACGGCGACAACCAGGCGACGATCCTGGTCGCCGGCACCGGCTACGCGACCGCCTTCCCCTCCGGCCCGACGCCGGATGCCGTCGATGCCGATCTCAACCTTTCGTCGGCGGGTGGCGCCGTCTGCTTCACCGCCGCCGAACCGCCCGACTGCGTCTCCTGGGGCAACTTCACGGGCGCCGCCTCCCTGCCCTCGGCGACCGGCACTCCCGCCTCCCCCGGTGGGGTGACTGCGGGCAAAGCGCTGCACCGCTCGATCGCCGCCCCCTGCGCGACCATGCTGGAGCCAGGGGACGACACCAACAACAGCGCCGCCGACTTCTCCGAGCAGACCCCGAACCCGCGCGCCAACGCCAGCGCGATCGTCGAGACGCCCTGCCCGTCGCTGCCCAACACGACGATCGGGACCAAACCCTCCAACCCGACCAAAAGCACGAGCGCCTCCTTCACCTTCACCGCCACCCCATCGACGGGCGCCAGCTTCGAGTGCAAGCTCGACGCCGAACCGAGCTTCACCGCCTGCACCTCGCCGAAGGAATACACGGGGTTGAGCGAGACCACCCACACCTTCGAAGTCCGCGCCGTCAACTCGGCTGGCCCCGATCCCAGTCCGGCCAGCCATCAGTGGCGGGTCGACCTGACCGCGCCGACGGCGACGATCCTCACTCAGCCACCCGATCCAAGTCCTGGCAACAGCGTCAAATTCACCTACAGCGCCAACGAGGGCGGCTCCAGCTTCCAGTGCAGCCTCGAGCTCGTCGGCGAAGCGGACAGCTTCAGCAGCTGTCCGCTCATGGGCAAAACGTATTCGGGCCTGACCGACGGCGAATACACCTTCAAAGTGCAGGCCAAAGACCTGGCTGGCAATGAGGGGACGCCGGACTCCTTCAGTTGGGAGGTCGACAACTCGTTGAACGACATCACGGCGCCGGAAACGACGATCGTCGGCAGCCCGCCGAATCCGAGCACCAGCCCGAACGCGTCCTTCGCCTACAGCTCGAACGAGGCGGGCTCGACCTTCGAATGCAAGCTCGATGGCGGCGCCTTCGTCGGCTGCGACCCGGAAGGCGTGACCTACTTCGGCCTGGCGAACGGCCCGCACAGCTTCCAGGTCCGGGCCAGGGACTCGATCGGCAACCTCGACGCCACTCCGGCCGGCTACAGCTGGGACGTCGCCGTTCCGGCTTTCGAACCGCCACCGATCCTGCCGCCACCGCTGCCGGAATTCGCATCCGCCGTGTCCCCGACGCCTCCGCAGACGATCTTGACCGCCAAGCCCGGCGCGGTGACCCGGGACCGGACGCCGACCTTCCGCTTC